>NZ_MNQN01000084.1:0-320 GCF_001915455.1 Bacteroides sp. 43_46
TCTTTCCAATATCCCAACGAACAGATTTTTACTATTCTGGACAAGCCCCACCTATTTTCTCCTTATTCCCTGATTATTAACGAAATTAACAAGATTTCATTACCTGCGAAGTAACGGAATACTTGACAACAAAACAAGTATGCGAAAGGGATTCAAAATGAGAGATTATTCACTTTTTTATTTTTTAAATTTATAAATTTAAAGTTTTCAATTATGAACAAAAAGTTTCTAAGTGTGATCCTGTTCAGCGCCTTAATGGTGGGCACTGCAGGAACGTTCACGTCTTGTAAGGACTATGATGACGACATCGAAAGCTTGGA
>NZ_MNQN01000084.1:368-3993 GCF_001915455.1 Bacteroides sp. 43_46
CGCGTATCAGCAGTAGAAAAGCTGGTAAGTGACCTTCAAGCTAAGATTGACGCTGGATCGGTCATTACCGGCGTTGACAAAACAGAAGATGGCATTGTCATCAAATTAAGCAATGGCGAATCTTATCCTATCAAGAACGGAACAAACGGCACAAACGCTCCCGTTTGGAGTATTGTAAAAGACGCTAACGGTGACTATTGGTGGGCTAAAGACAATGTACAAACTGAACCGGGCAACGGTAGCGCTGGTCAAGACGCTAAAACTATCTATTACTACCCAGGTACTGAAGAAACTGGTAAGTTGCATGGCCAAGCAGAAGCTGGCTACTGGGTGAAAGTAACAGAAGAAAAGGGTAAAGATCCTTTGTATGAAGTACAAACTACGAAATGGTTACCGGAAGGAACACTTTCGGCTGTTTGGAATACAAAGGATGAGACTCTGACTCTTGGTAACATGAAGGATGAGAACGGCAAATTGGTTGAAAAGACTATTTCTCTGACTACTAAGTTGAAAGCATTGGTATTCATTCCTGATTTGTATGAAGACGGAGTAGAAGCTACTAAATACAAATATGCCAACGGTGATTTCATCGAAGCTGAAAAGAACGCAATAGAAAGTAAAGATGACCACAATGTAGCTTATGTAATCAAGAAAGGTACAAGTGCTACCAATTGGATTACTTTGAAAGATGCCACTAAGAAAACTTATTGGATGCCTTCAACCAGCGCAATGTACTATCACTTGAACCCGCTGAATGCCAAGCTGAAAGATATTGAGTGGAAATTCTTGGCAGCTACTCCGGAATATGTAACTACAAAAGCTGCTCCTGCTGTGGTAACCCCTATCTTCCAAAACGCAGGTAAGACCATTGACGGCGAAAGAATGTATGCTACATACAAACTCTCTGTAGAGGATTTGAAGAAGGGCAATTTGAGCACTCCCGGTGAAAACAACTATATTTCTATCGCAGCTCTGGAAGCAACATTGGTTAATGGCGAAAAAGAAGGTGAAGAAAAGTCTACAGTTACTTCTGACTATGCAGCCATCATGCCGATGATTCAAGGTTTTAAAGCCATTGCGTATACCGATGACAGCAAAATCGTAACAAAAAACACTTGTAAACCTGAACTGTATAAGACAGCTAAGGAAGCTATCGAAAACGTATATACTGTTCCTGCACAATACAATGGTGGTTCTATTGAATTGGCAGATTTACTGTGTATCCATCATGTAGAAAACTTTGGAGAGAAAATTACTGCAACCACTCACAAAAGCATGAGTCTTGCTGAAGCTGCCCAGCTATATAATCTGACTCTCAAGTTTGAAGCTGTTCACTATATCAGCGGTGACAATGATACAGAGGAAAATGCTTACTCTCAATTGGAAGAAGACGGTACTTTCACTCCTTGCTATGTAAACGACAAAGAAGAAAGTGTGGTTATTCCTGAAGGAAGCACAGAAAAGATTGGCAGAAGTGCTATCGGTCGTCGTCCGGCAGTATTGGTTAAACTGGTTGATGCAACAAATAATGTAGTATTAGCAGGTTACATCAAGTTGGAAATCACTGAAAAAGCCGCTACTCCTGATGCAATTGTTATTGACAAGAGCACTCCGCAGTTGCCGTACTTGTGTGGTGAACAAACTGTATCCATCACTTGGAAAGACATGTCCGGTAAGATTCTTGAAGAACTGGGTATGACCAAGGAAGAATTCACAAAGGGTTATACATTTGTAAAAGACGAAACTTATGTAGCAGACGGTAAGGGTGGCTTCATTCAAGTAACAGCTGCTAATAAATTTGCAGCAGACAATACTTACGGTGTAGTTACTGAAACTCCTGACGGTAACACTAGTACAAATGCTATCCTGAACTGGACTAGCAATAAGACTCAAAGAGACCAGCTCATCAAGGATTAC
This sequence comes from Bacteroides sp. 43_46, assembly GCF_001915455.1. Taxonomy (NCBI): domain Bacteria; kingdom Pseudomonadati; phylum Bacteroidota; class Bacteroidia; order Bacteroidales; family Bacteroidaceae; genus Bacteroides; species Bacteroides sp. 43_46. The sequence continues at coordinate 2,286 of NZ_MNQN01000084.1, forward strand.
AAAGATCGCGCCTTGACACTTTATGGCAAGTACAAACCTGTAGCAGGTGGAACAACTTACGCTATTTACGTAGGTATCAAGATTTCCATAGCAGAATTGCCGACTACTGCAAGTTATGGTAACAAACGTGATGCGTTCTGGTATCCTGCTGAAACAGCTTTGGCTGACAGAGATACTGTACGTACCAATGTTCCTGCTCCGGATGCAGCAAACAATGTAGCAAATTATGTGAAGAATCTTGATGACTACTTCTATCACTACGTAACAGAAGCTGGAAAAGAAGTTGAAAAATCAGGCATCGAATTCATTGTATCAGAAGCTTCCAAGCCGGTTTATGGTGAAATCTGGAACAACAAAGACAAAGGTATGGAAATCAAGTACAGCTACTTGTTCTCTGCTAAGAACGATGGTCTGACTATAGGTGGAAAGAAGTTGTTTGTAAGTACAGTTGAAGCTGACAAGAGCAAGAGCAGCACTAAGTTATACTGGGGTGAAAAGAGAGCAACCGCTTCTCTCATCGCAACTCTTGATAAGACAGCCAAGACAATTACTTATGCAAACAACGATGAAGCAAAAGTATTCTTGAACCTTTTCGGTCATAACGAAAACAAGCCTAACCAACAGTTTGCCATCATCGAGGTATCCGCTGTTTATGGTGACTGCGAAATTGAACTGGCTCCCGCTTACAACTTCAACGCTCGCTTCTTGCGTCCGCTGGATATTGAAAGCAACGACAAAGCCAAGTTCTTGGATGCAGAGGCTAACGGTTCTTCCGTATTACTTGGTAACTTGTTCAAGGCCAACGACTGGCGCGACAAACCGGTTATCGTATACAATGATAAAGACAAAGTATATGAAGCTGCTAAAGAAAACAACGTTAACTTGTACAAATACTACGGTATCAGCGCAATAACTTTGGATATTGACAATGCAACTTGTGACGTTAATGTTATCGGTGAACAGAAGCCTATCAACAAGGACGTTATCAAGCTGACAATCCTTGATAAAGTAGGTGGTACTGCAATTTCTAACCCGATTGACATCAAAACTACCAACATCAGCAAGTTGAACTCTGTAGTATTGAACTACAAGAACAATATGGGTAACACTAAAGACTTCACCATCATGGTTCCTGTAAAGGTCACATACACATGGGGTACAGTAAGTGCTAAAGTTGCCATTGCTGTTGATGGTACTATTGCCAACAGATAATTTTGTAAAGAACTCATCGCATCCTAAAATGCGGTAATATAATAAAGGTGCGTCATAATAAGGTGACGCACCTTTTTCTTTAACAATGCATGATTAATAAATATATCGACAATGAAGAATAAACAAATCCTTTTTATGCTTTTTCTCTCAGCAGGCTTTCTACTCGGAGCATGTTCAACAAAAGGACACGAAGAGAAGATGAAGACACAGAAAGAGGCAGAAGACGAGTTTGTAGCTACTTTGACTGCTGCAGACTCAAGCGCTGTTCTTACATTATGTACACAGTGTATGGATCTTCTAAAAGCTAAAGAGACTGACAAGGCTCTTGATATGCTTTACTCCATTGATGACGCTGGTATAGCCAAACCCTTAACGATACAACAACGGGAAGCACTGACCAAACGTTTCCAGCGTTTCCCGGTAATTCGTTATCGATTGGATTACCTCAGCTTCTCTACACAAGGAAATAATGACGTGAAGTACAAAATAGAATTTA
>NZ_MNQN01000085.1:0-5792 GCF_001915455.1 Bacteroides sp. 43_46
GTTGGAGGACTGGGAATATCGGGAGCTGCCATTGCTTCTTCTCTGGCAGAGATGGGGTCTTTGGTGATGCTTCTTTTCTATGTATGGCTGAAAATAGATAAAGGGAAATATGGATTGAAACCGGTATATGACGGAAAGCTGTTGGTGGATGTGCTGAGCTTGTCGGTATGGAGCATGCTTCATGCCTTTATCAGCGTGGCTCCGTGGCTCTTGTTTTTTGTGGCGGTGGAACATTTGGGTAAAACGGAATTAGCCATTTCCAATATTACGCGAAGTGTATCTGCTGTCTTTTTTGTAATAGTCAATTCTTTTGCGGTCACTACGGGTTCGCTGGTCAGTAATGCGATTGGGGCTGGAGAAAGGAGGGCTGTTTTCATTATCTGCCGTAAGATACTGAGGTTGGGCTATTCTGCTGGATTTCCACTGATAGGGGTAGCTGTATGCTGTAATCGCTTGATAATAGGAATCTATACAGATAACGAACTGTTGACGGAGCAGGCTTTCATCCCTTTTGTTGTGACGTTGCTGAATTATACCTTTGCCTTGCCAGGCTATGTATATCTCAACGCAGTTGGAGGGACCGGTAAAACCCGGATTACTTTTCTTTTCCAAGTGACTACCACTGTCGTGTATCTGGGGTATCTTTATTGGTTAAGCGCTTGCACTCATGCATCCTTGGCTATTTACTTAACGGCAGAATACCTTTTTGTGATTTTGCTGGCATTGCAATCGGTTTTCTATTTAAGAAGTAAACAATATTAGAAACATATCGAATTATGATGACTAAAATATATCCGCGTACGGGAGATAAGCAAACCGTATATCTTAATGCTGTTGTAAAGGATCCTCGAATAGAGGTTGGTGACTATACTATTTATAATGATTTTGTAGCTGACCCTTTGTTGTTCGAGAAAAACAATGTGCTGTATCATTACCCCATCCATCAGGAGAGGCTGGTTATTGGTAAATTCTGTTCCATTGCTTGCGGTACGAAATTTCTGTTCAACTGTGCCAATCATACGTTGAAATCTCTGTCTACTTATACATTTCCTTTATTTTACGAAGAGTGGGGATTGAAGAAATCGGACATAACGGATGCATGGGATGACAAAGGAGATATTATAATAGGTAATGATGTTTGGATTGGTTATGAAGCGGTGATAATGGCTGGTGTTCATATAGGAGATGGGGCGATTATTGGTGCACGTGCTGTTGTGACTAAAGATGTTCCCCCTTATACAATTGTAGGGGGAACTCCTGCCAAAGAAATCAGGAAACGTTTTGATGAGGATGTGGTGAAGAAATTATTGCGGCTGCAATGGTGGGATTGGTCGATTGATGAGATACGCTGTTACTTGCCGCATCTTGTACAAGGCTGTTGGGATAGATTTCCTTAATAATCCATCATCAGTGAGTTGCCGGTCTTGCCTCGTGAAATGTCAAGGTTAGGCGGTGCATAGCTCTGGTTACAGCTACATAAAGCATACTCTTGTCAATCTCCGAACGGTAATTTCTCTCATCCGTCTGTGGAATAATGACTTCGTCAAACTCAAGCCCTTTTGCCATGTGGGCAGAGATGATGACGATGCCTTGCACAAATGCGGAGCTTTGACTTGATAGGAAGCTGATATCATTGGCATATGATTTCAGCATGTCTGCCATCTCCCTGGCTTGCTGCTCCGTCTTGCATATGATGCCAAGAGACTTATATCCGGATTTCCGGTAAGTGGAGATTAGCCCCATAATGCCGGACAGTTCTTCTACGGCACTGCCGAACTGCAGGATTTGTGGCTTTTCTCCATGCCGGGCAACCGGTTCCAGCTCTGCGTTAGGATGAATCTTTTGCGCAAAATCCGTAATTTCGAAGGTGGAACGATAACTCTTACACAATTTCATGATTTCACTTGCAGTAAGTGACTTTTGGATAGTTTCTGCTGTGGATGAACCATAAGGATTCACGGACTGTCCTGCATCGCCCAACACGGTTTTCCGGCATGGAAAGAGTTTCTGTATTACCTTGTACTGTATGGGCGAATAGTCCTGCATCTCATCTATCAACAGATGTTTGACTCTGAATGGCTGGTTCCCGTTTCCCTCCAATGCCAAGTGTAGGTATGCCAGCGGTGCCAAGTCTGAGTATTCGAGTGTATGTCCCTTTCGCATTTTGAACATTCCGGGATTATTTGTCCATTTAAAGAAATCTTTGTAGACTTGAATGTCGTTATTGCCTGCAAACATTAGTCTGATTTCTTTTTTCAAAAGGTTTCTGCCGGCGGTGGTTACCGTAAAGGCGTATTGTATTTTCAACATATCCAGCATATAATCAGCCATAGCATCAAATCGTCGGCGTATGGGATAACGGTTGAAACGTAGGTACTGTTCTTCAATAAACGGGGCAGGTATGGTGATGTATTTGGTCAGCTTCACGTCTGCTGCCTTGAAGTAGGTGTTCTCTATGTGGAGGATAAACTTGTCAAGCTCTGAAATGAAGCCGAAAGAGGCTTTATAGGCTATTCTGTCGATGAGGCTTGAGGATGGCTTTTCTAACAGTTCATTCACTAGCCCGAAGTATGTTTGGTACTTATATTTGTGTTCCAACACTCCGGAGAGTATTTGTTCCATACTGGTTTCGGGCACGGTTTCTTCCCCAAGTTCGGGGAGGACGTTGGAGATATAATCGGAAAACACTTTGTTGGGGGAGATAATCAGAATATCTTTTGATGAGATGCTGTCTCTGAAGGTATAGAGCAGGTAGGCTATGCGGTGCAGGGCTATGGATGTTTTTCCAGAGCCGGCCACTCCTTGAATAATAAGCGTGCGGATATCTTCGTTGCGGATAATCTGGTTCTGTTCCCGTTGGATGGTGGCAACGATATTTTTCATCTTGTCATCTACATTGGAACTTAACTCTTTTTGCAGAATGTCGTCATGGACGGTCAGGGCACTTTCAATCATAAATTCCATTTTGCCGCCCCGAATTCTGTATTGGCGTTTTAGGGAAATTACTCCTTTAATCTCTCCCGATGGAGACCGATAGCCTGCTTCTCCTAATTCATGGTCATAGAACATGCTCGAAACGGGTGCTCGCCAGTCATGGATAAGGGTAGCTCGACTTTCCGGGTCATAGAAGGTATGGATACCTATATAGATAGGCATCACTTTGCTGTTTTCTTTCTTTTCCAAAAAATCAATTCGTCCGAAGTAAGGAATGGCAAGTATCTTGGTGAGCCGCTTATGCTTGTTGATTACACTTTCCCCCAAGGCAAAATGGTTCAGGATGCTTTCGCGCATGGAGCGTATCTCGTGTGGGTCGATGTCTTTGTTGGACCAGATATAGTCTTTGTATTCTGCCAAGGTGTCGACGTGGTCTTTCACGGATGCGTCGGTATTACCGATAACCTTTTTCAGAAAACTGATTATTTGCTTTAAATATTCTTTCTCTTGTTTCTCTGTTTGATTGAATGCCATAATTAGTTGTTGCTAAAAGATAAGACAGTGTGCAAAATTAGTGTATTGTATCCTATATACTGGGAAGTTTTATATCTTTGCACATTCAAAAAAGTGGAGGTAAATGGACATTCATGAGCTTGCAAGGCAGAATCAGCAATCTGCATGGAAAGTATTGGAAGATACCTGTATTATTGAAGCATGGGAGCGCATTGGAGCAACCGTTCATTTGGTGGGCTCACTCCGTACCGGGCTGTTGGCGAAAAGTAGGGATATAGATATCCATATTTATACCGATAGGTTGGATGTAGGAGAGAGCTTTTCGGTCATCCGGGAACTTGCGGAACGGTTGCCTTTGCAGGAAATACAATATAGGAACCTTATCCATACGGAGGAAGAGTGCATGGAGTGGCATGCTTTATATAAGGATAGAGAACAGAATACTTGGAAGTTTGATATGATTCACATCCGGAAAGGTTCCAGGTATGATGGTGTTGTAGAAAAGGTGACTGCCGCTATTGCGGAGCGCCTTACTCCTGAAATTAGGAAAACGATATTGCAAATCAAATTCGATGTGCCGGATGGTGTAACGATTCCAGGTATAGAGATTTATCATGCTGTCTTTACGGGAGGTGTCCGCACTTATAAGGAGCTTGAAGAGTGGCGCAAAACAAATCAGTTGGCGGACAGTCTCGGTTGGCTTCCGTAATCTTAGAGGTAGATACCAAGATTTTCTACTATATGGATGGCTTCCATTATATTGTTGGCATCTAACTTGCTTAGGATGTTTTTCCGGTGATTGTTCACAGTATAGATGCTCACTCCCAGCTGGTGAGCGATTTCCTTGCTTAGAAAACCTTGTCGGATGAGTCGTAATATTTCTTTCTCCCGGTTGGATAATTGTTTGTCAGGAGAAACAGTGCATGTTGGAAGCGTCCGTTTGATTCTTTCGATAGGGGTCTGGTCGGGAAGTATGTCCATTACTCCCATGATTATCCAGGCTTTACCATTCCGGTCTGTTTCTATGACTTGTTGCCGGCTACTTTGATATACTGTTGCCGTGCATTCAACATACGGAATTGAAATATTTGCCGGTAGTCATTTCTTTCTTCCGGTGGGAGTGAGTAGATGAACTGTCCATGCTCGATTTGGCATTCCGTGAGTTGCATTCTGTCATCAGGGTGTATTCTCTCTTCCAGTAAATCGCCTTGTTGCCTGATTGTCTTTATCCAAGTGGGATTGTATCCGAAAAGATGGGCAAAACTGTCGGATGCAAAATCGTATCTCTCTTTAAATACGTCAACTGTAAAAATACAGCTCTGACTCATTTGTGAGAACGCTTGCATGGATATTCTTTTCTTGTTCCATAAATCATAGTCCACATCGGGACCGCTAATCTGCTGTCTTGCCCATAATTCTTTGGGAGTTGTCTTGTTGGTAGTCATGGAACAAAGATAACTGATAATTTTCTTTTGAGTTTTATCTTTTACGGGATAATATTATTTCTAAGAATATGTTGTAGGGTTGGATTAAGTGGCTACCTTTGTAGGCCGTGTCATTGGGGACGCCGTGAATGAAAAGCAAACGAGTAATAAATTCAATATGTGATAAGATGAAAGATATACCGGCAGACAGCTTAATAAAGAATTATTTTCCTGTAGATTATATAGATTCTTTTTCTAAAGTGATGGTCACTGGGCAGGCTTTGACACCGGAAGATTTTCGCAATCTTGCCTTCAGCCGATTTCCTAAGTGGATTGGTTGGCTCATGAATTTCAGGAATGCGATTGTAAAGCCATTAGGACTGGATACAGCAACCAGATTTACAGATATGGTCTTGGATAAAAATCTGCATGAAGAAATTCTCGGAATGCCGGATAAGCATCTTGATTTCCATGTGTCCATGTGGTGCGGGGAATATCACGAAGGAAAACAAGAACTTCGGATTACTACTGTTGTGAAGTACAATAATTGGCTGGGAAGGGCATATTTCTTTATTATCAGACCTTTTCATGGGATAATAGTAAAGTCTATCTTAAAGCATGTTGCTGGGGATAGGGGGGGAGTGGGTGTAAATAAATACTCCCATTGAAATATTATCATTTCAATGGGAGTATTTATTTGAGTGGTGCCACCAGCAACCGAAAATGGTTTGATATGGCACTATCTTTCAGTAAGTTATATCTTTGCTACGATGTAAGTCCCTTGAATAAGGTTTTCACAGCTTTGCACCGTTTGACATCAACTTGTATCTTGGGTACGATTTCTGAGTGCAAAGATACAACTAATATTAGAATTTCAAATATTATCCTTTTATTTGTTCTCTAAAAGACTTACCTATATCC
>NZ_MNQN01000086.1:0-3468 GCF_001915455.1 Bacteroides sp. 43_46
GTAGCGCACTACGTTCGGGACGTAGGGGTCGGGCGTTCGAGTCGCCTCATTCCGACAGAAGGCGACAAACGAGCAAAATCGGTTGTCGCTTTTTCTTTTTCACCTTCACAAACCGCTGTAAATCTGCGGAAAATCTTAAAAACTTCATTCTCGTTTTCTGTTCGATAATCCATTATATAAACCTATAACAAAACAGTTGTCAAAAACAAAACTTTCCCGCTTTAAAAGTAAAAGAAGGTATTTCCATAGGTTTTATCTTTATAGCATGATACCCCTCATACTTTTGAAATATAAAATATGTATAAGTAGTGATTGGAAAATATAACACCACTTTGTTTATAAATGATTGCTGAATTGTATCATACCCTTGATAACAAAAAAAACTATTATTATTAAGCATTAAAGAAAATCTCATTCTCACCAAACCCTGATAATTAATGATATGTGGTAAACACTTACTTTGAAATAATACTCCCAAAGGAAAATGATACCCATTACTGTTAGAACCTTGGAAATACAAAATCTGAGATTGTGTATCATATAGGAATTCAAGTTCTTTCCCCGTATGTGTAAAACAATAAAACCCTGTATGAATAACCTCTATACCTTCAGATAGATTACATTTCGAATGGATAGCTGTATTTACTACTCTTAGCACTTCATGTCTATTTTGCGAATACAGTCCTACTATTGTAGTATATAAATCCATAATGATTACTTTTTTACCGTAAAAATAGCTTTTTATTTTAAAACAACTAAAATAAAATCTATTATTTTCTCAAAATCCACTATAAACTTGTTCGATAATTCGATAGTGCAGCCGACAGAAAAGGCTTAGCTTTTAGAAGTTAAGCCTTTTTTATTTCATCCCTCCTCTCCTCCGGTTTCCCGACCATAAGAGAGGGGGGGGGCAACGTAACAATCTGGGACCAACATAAAAACCTGAGGGATTTTATTTCTATGCATATAATTTTTGTACAGTTTTTGATTGAAAGGGTGTCAGATTTGACAATTGCATATCTATTCTATATTATATCAACATTTACCAAAGACATACGGAAACAATCTCCAATAACGTAAAAGAACAAACAAGACTCCAACAAAGAGAACAAAAACAACATATACAGTACACCCGATGTATAAAAAGAATAAAAAAGCTCTCCTTTTTGCATATTCTTTCCGAAATAATCCCTAATTTTGCACTACTCTTAGAATAATTATACAGAAAATGAAGAAAAAAGCCAATCGGTTAGACGCCATCAAGATGATTATCTCAAGCAAAGACGTCAGTTCTCAGGAAGAACTGTTGCAAGCTTTGAGCAAGGAAGGCTTTGAACTGACACAAGCCACCTTGTCACGCGACTTGAAACAGCTGAAAGTAGCGAAAGCAGCGAACATGAACGGTAAATACGTATATGTGCTGCCCAACAACATCATGTATAAACGTTCGAACGACCAGAGTGCAAGTGAAATGCTGATGACAAGCGGATTCGTTTCACTTCAATTTTCGGGCAATATTGCCGTCATCCGTACCCGGCCCGGATATGCCAGCAGCATGGCCTACGACATCGACAACCGAGAGTGTCCCGCCATTCTGGGTACCATTGCCGGAGATGACACCATCATGCTGGTGGTGCACGAAGCAGCGTCACATGACGAGGTACGCAGCTTCCTATCGCAAATCATCCCGAACATTAAATGATAGATAACAACAAAAAACAAGAAATTAAATAAGAAATGGATTCGAAACAAATTGATGTGATGGTGGCTGACGCCTCACATGAAGTTTACGTAGACAAGATTTTGGATACCATCCGGGAAGCTGCCAAGGTACGCGGAACGGGCATCGCAGAACGCACACACGAATACGTAGCTACTAAAATGAAAGAAGGAAAGGCCATCATAGCCTTGTGTGGAGATGATTTTGCCGGTTTTACCTACATAGAGAGCTGGGGTAACAAGCAATATGTAGCAACCTCCGGTTTGATAGTACACCCCAAATATCGGGGACTGGGGCTGGCAAAACGTATCAAGACCGCTTCTTTCCGCCTGGCACGCCTACGCTGGCCTAATGCTAAAGTTTTCAGTCTCACCAGCGGAGCTGCCGTCATGAAAATGAATACCGAGCTGGGATATGTGCCCGTCACCTTCAACGAACTGACCGATGACGAATCGTTCTGGAAAGGTTGCGAAGGCTGTATAAACCATGATATATTGGTAGCTAAGAACCGTAAATTCTGCATTTGCACAGCAATGCTTTACGACCCGAAGCTGCACGAAGAGGATAAAATATAAAAATACTAAGGATATGGAAAAGAAGAAGAAAGTAGTAGTCGCATTCAGCGGAGGTTTGGATACCTCGTTTACGGTGATGTATCTTACCAAAGAAAAAGGGTACGAAGTATATGCAGCTTGTGCCAATACGGGCGGTTTCAGTGCTGAACAGTTGAAGACAAACGAAGAAAATGCCTACAAGCTGGGCGCCAAAGAATACGTCACCCTCGACGTGACGCAGGAATACTATGAGAAAAGCTTGAAATACATGGTATTCGGCAATGTTTTGCGTAACGGCACCTATCCTATCTCTGTAAGTTCCGAACGTATCTTCCAAGCATTGGCCATTGCACGCTATGCCAACGAAATCGGCGCGGATGCCATCGCCCACGGTTCTACAGGTGCGGGTAACGACCAGATTCGTTTCGACATGACTTTCCTCGTCATGGCTCCGGGCGTGGAAATCATCACGCTGACACGCGACATGGCACTGAGCCGTCAGGAAGAGATTGATTATCTGAACAAACACGGCTTTGCCGCCGACTTCACCAAACTAAAATATTCCTATAACGTAGGTTTGTGGGGCACTTCCATTTGTGGTGGCGAGATTCTGGATTCCGCGCAAGGGTTGCCCGAAAGCGCCTATCTGAAACACTGCACCAAAGAGGGCAGCGAGCAGTTGCGCCTCACTTTTGAAAAAGGTGAGCTGAAAGCCGTGAACGACGAGACATTCGACGACCCCATCAAAGCCATCCAGAAGGTAGAAGAGATTGGTGCGGCATACGGTATCGGACGCGACATGCACGTAGGCGACACGATTATCGGTATCAAAGGCCGCGTAGGTTTCGAAGCTGCCGCACCTATGCTGATTATCGGAGCACACAAGTTCCTCGAGAAGTACACTTTGAGCAAATGGCAGCAATACTGGAAGGACCAGGTAGCCAACTGGTATGGCATGTTCCTGCACGAAAGCCAATATCTGGAACCAGTAATGCGCGACATCGAAGCCATGCTGGAATCCTCGCAACGCAACGTAAACGGTACGGCTATCCTCGAACTTCACCCGCTCTGCTTTTCTACCGTAGGTGTAGAAAGCAAAGATGACCTTGTGAAAAACAAGTTTGGCGAATACGGTGAGATGCAGAAAGGATGGACGGCAGAAGATGCCAAGGGCTTCATCAAAGTAACCTCCAC
>NZ_MNQN01000121.1:0-43213 GCF_001915455.1 Bacteroides sp. 43_46
ACGTCATTTTTAAAGTTAAACATCGTGTTATTTCATAATGCAAACAAAGTGGAATTTTCATAAACGGAATTTAAGAATTGTATCAAATGCTATCAAAAACATTTCAAGATACATCTACATTAATGTGTCTGTTTTTAGGTTAGGAACATACAATTTGCATATACTATTATGGAAGGAATTTTGTTAGGAGAGCCGAGTTCTTCCTTCTTTCATCTACTTCGAAACTGGCAAGATAATTTTCTGTAATGGTAATATTTGAATGTCCAAGGCTTTCAGATATATAGGCTATATTGACACCACTGCGTTTTAATACTGTTGCATATGAGTGGCGGGCTGAATAAGTTGTTATTCGAGGAATACCAGTAGCATTCGTTATTTTCCGAAGTATTTGATTACATTCAGTGACGATTTCTCTAATTAATTTCACTTTTTCGAAAGGATCTTCCGTTCCTTTGGCAAAAGGAAAAATGTAGTTATTTGGGGAGATGTCGGTGTTTCCCCATTTATTAATAATAGTTTGCATTTCTGGAGTAATTACCGCATGTATGATTTTACCATATTTAGTGTTTCTTGCGGTTTTGGCACGTATAAAGCATATTTCTCCATTTATAATATTGGAATACTGTAGAAAAACCATGTCTCTGAAGTTGATGCCATTACATAAATAAGAGAAGAACCATAGATCACGATACATTTCAGTTGCTTTTGTTCCGTCTGTATATGTTATTAATTTCTTGATCTGTTCTAAAGTAAGAGCTAATTTTCGTCCGCTGCCACTTGGTACTTCATACTTGCCTTTTCCGAAGGGATATTGGCTTTCTTTAATAATACCATCTTTACGCGCCATGTTCATGATACATTTTAAATTTCGGAAATAGAAACTCATGCTGGAATAACTGCTGCCTGTTGATAACCAGAAATGTTCACATCGATTAAGCCAGTTTATGCTGATTTCTTGGAATGATATTTGTTTGCCTGCAAATTGTTCTATTTTGTGCAAAGTTCCTTTGTAAGAGAAATAGGTGTTAGCCTGCCCATTGCTCTTTAGTTCTTCCATTTTTTTGAGAAACACAGAGTTAACTGATATTCCTGAATATCTGCCGAGTCTGGCATTTAAGATATCAAAGCTGAATTCACCACGAAATGCCAAAGTTTCAACTTGCTGCCTGACAAGAGAAAAGCTGTTTTCTACATTATGGCGTATAGATGACAACTTACGGGTTTTACAGCGAGGTAACTGTTCCCACTCTCTGATAGATACTTCTTGGCCAGTAGAATAGTATTTTTGCTTACGATTATAAATGACTTGTACTTTGATTGGAAATAATCCACTCTTTTTTACTTTTCTTTTGTCTAATACGGTGAGTACGGATATACCGTCTTTTGAATATTTGTACATAGCTAATGAATTTTGATAGTTAATATGATTTTGTGAAGTAGTATGCAGTAACATACAATTTGCATACAAAGTTGGAAAATGTAGGGAAAGCAAAATGCTTTTTATATGAAAAGCAATAACGATTGAATTTTAATTAACTATCGGAGTTTTTTAGCTTTGATATATTTCTTTCTTTTTAGAGATCATAGGATATGTATGTCTAGATGAAACTATATGATACATAAAAAGCGAATGTCTCACAACATTCGCTTTTCTAAAACAATCTAATCCAAATAATCATCTATGAGATAATACCTATTAACCTTACTATGAATTTAAAAAGCCTATGAATTATTCGTGAGTATGATGTGATGATTGTATTGCAGCTCTGACGTTATCCATTGGTGTTTTAGGTAAAATTGTGCAATCGGCTCCTAAAATGAAGCGTTTGCCACCTAAATCATGTTTTAATGCATTAACTTCGTTTATAACCTGTTCTGTCGTCCCCTCTAAAATTGTTCCTTTTCGATACAGTCCACCCATCGCCGGACGTTTAAATAATCGTTCGCAATCTTTGAGGCTAAATGGCTTACCATTTACTTCTATGGGGGCATTAACGATTTGTCCCGGATATGAAATAAAGCGAGTCAAATCATCATAGCTACCCTCATAGTCGCAAATGTGAAGAATATTTAGTTTTGTGTTTGTGTTGCATTCTTGCATAACTTTCAAATCGTATGGCTTTACAAATGTCTCAAAAAAATTAGGTACTTCATAGAATTTTTGTTCTCCGCCTTGAGTTGGGGTATAGAAGCCATCTACACCTATTTGCTTACACGCTTTCACATATCCAATGAGAGCATCTGTGAAGTACCCTAATGCTTGTTTAATACGTTCCGGCCCTTTTTGGGCATAAGCTATTACAGTTTTTGCCCCTACTGTTTGTACCAACATTTGGAAAGGAGAGTAGACTGTCGGAAGTATCATGGTATTTGCTCCGGCTATATCATAAATACCTTTCACGATATGTAAAGTAGGAGTAAAAAAATCATTAGGAAGTGGTCTGATTTTATCCCAATCTTCAGGCTTTTCAATTTGAATACGTCCATAACCTTGCTCAAATTGAATTTTTACAAAATCCATTCCTGTTGAAAGGAAATAACGAAGGTGGGCGTTAATTGCATTTTCTCCTACTTTAGCATCTTTTCCAAAATGCATAAAGAAAGCACTGGGTACATAGGATTTATCTAATGTTCCATCAAGAAACTGCTGCATTATTTCCCTTTTGTTAGTTGGCTTTTGTGCTTGAACCAAGGTCGTGATACATAATAATATAAAAAATAAATTTCTCATATGTGTTTTTCATTTATAAGTTTGATGTTACAAAGATAGCCGGAAGGGTAATGTGAGGCTTTCAATATCGTTTCAATACTTTTCTATTTTGTATCAAACTGTATTTTATAGCTTATTTTTGCCAAAATACTATTGCCGATGTCTCAATGCTGTTAGGATAAAAAAGGAACTAACCTCTCAGATTAGTTCCTTTATGTTTAGCGAATATATACTATTGTTTATTTCACCTGAATAATATCATAATTCAAATCGCTTACAGCCTCTTGCAGACTATCGTTTACCAATCTTAAAGTAGTGTCATTTACAACAACGAAATATACGGGCGCCTCTCCGTCATTAGGCGTCAACTTATATGCGGTTTTCTTGTTGTTATTAACATCTTTCTGAATAACCTGGCGTTTTCCTGTAGAAGTGAAGGATTTATTCTTTCCTTGTCCTTCCGCATCCAGGTAAGTCGTAACTAATGTATAACCGCTTTCACCGTCCGGACCTATACTGTCTACACTCAGCACATACTGAATACCCGGGCCGTCGGCTGCCGGAAGTATACCTTCGTAAACGGCTACTGCAGAGGAATCGTTTGCTGCAACAGTCATGACACCTTCACTCATGGTATCGTTGTTTTGATTTCCTTTTGATTGGCAGGATACCAATGCAGCGGCAATCGCTGCAATCATCATTACTTTTTTCATTGCTTTAATGGTTTAAGTTAATATTAAGAAACGCCAATAGCGTTATTCTTCATTATCATCTCGTTTAATAACGAGCAGTTTATCTACTCTTCCACGATCCATATCCACTATTTCAAACTCCAGGTTTTTATAGCTGAATATGTCACCGGCTTTGGGAACTCGTCCGATGAGGAACATTGCAAGTCCGCTTAAAGTGGTAAAGTCCTCTTCTTTCAAATCATCATAATTCAGTATTCCCATTGCTTCCATAAAGTCATCCAAATTCATTGACGCCTCTACCAGCATGGAACCGTCTGCTCTGGTGATTATATCTTCTTCTTCCGTTTCATTCTCTTCCAAGATATCGCCGAAGATACTTTCCGTCAAATCGTGCAAAGTGATAATACCTTCCGTATTTCCATACTCGTCTACAACAACTCCGAACTTGTTTTTGTTCTTCTTAAAGAGCTCTAAAACTTTTTTTGCATATAAACTTTCAGGAATAAACAGAGGCGGGCGTGCAATTGTACGAAGATTGAACGGCTCTTCGCCACCCAACATCAGAATAATATCTTTGACGGAAACCACTCCTACAATCTCGTCCTTACCGCTTTCCACCAACAGGTACTTGCTGAAATGTTCTTCGTGGATAATCCGCAGAACCTCTTCTTGCGTATCTGTAGGGTGTAATACGATCACATCGCGTCGGTGCGTCATCAGGTCGTTGGCTCTTTTATCCGAGAAGCGGAAAACATCCCGCAGCATTTCGGTTTCGTCTTTGTCGATAACACCTTGTTCAGAGCTTTGGTGTAAGATCATTTTCAGTTCCTCTTGCGTCATTTGCCGTTCTTCTCCGTCTTTCATGCCGATAAGTTTGTTTGTCAGTTTGGTTGAGGCACTGAGCAAGCATACAAACGGGTAGGACACCTTAGTAAGAACAATCATAAACGGACTGAGTAAAGTGGCATAGCGTTCCGGATTGTTTAAAGCCATGGATTTGGGAACCAACTCTCCGATAATCAGTGACAAGTAAGTAATAACAGCTACGGTGGTAATCATGGCCAAGTCTTTGGCATAAGATTCCAAACCGGGTATCATGGCAAATAGCGGAGCAACATCGTCGGCTATGGCCACACCGCCGTATGCACCCGATATGATACCGATCAGCGTAATACCGATTTGAATGGTGGAGAGAAACTTTTCAGGTTCTTCCAATTGTTTCAGAACCCCCTTTGCACTTTTGTTTCCCTTACTTACAAGGGTCTCTAAGCGTGCTTTACTTGAAGATACTAATGCGATTTCATACATGGCAAAGATGCCATTCAAGATAAGTAAAAATAGAATAATAATAAATTCCATGTTTGGATTACAAATAGTTTGTGCGCAAAGATAACGTTTTTCAAATATTTATTGTTAATATTGTCGTCTCTTAAGAAGATTAAACATTTTAACATGAAAAGCAGACATTTTCTATTGGTATTCTTGCTGCAAGTGGTAGCGATAAGTGTACAGGCTGCACGTGTAGATACAGTGTTCGTAAAAAGCCCTTCGATGAACAAGGACATAAAGGTGGTTTATATTCTTCCGGACAAAACTATGGCAGAGCATCCTCAGGCCTGTCCGGTGATATATTTATTGCATGGATATAGCGGTAATGCACGTTCATGGATCGGGTTGAAGCCGGAGTTGCCTCAAATAGCCGATGAAAAGGGTATTATATTTGTATGCCCTGACGGGAAGAACAGTTGGTATTGGGATAGTCCTAAGAACCCCGCTTATCGTTATGAAACTTTTATCTCTTCGGAATTGGTGAATTATACCGATACGCATTATGCTACGATTCCTGAAAAAAGGGCGCGTGCTATCAGTGGCTTGAGTATGGGCGGACATGGCGCGTTATGGAATGCTATCCGTCATAAAGATATATTCGGCGCGGCGGGGAGTATGAGCGGTGGGGTAGATATCCGGCCGTTTCCCAATAATTGGGAAATGAAAAAACAATTGGGGGAGCTTACTGCGAATGAGGCGGTATGGAATAGTCACACAGTAATCAATCAGGTTGATAAACTGGCAAATGGGGATTTGGCTTTGATTATAGATTGCGGTGAGAGCGATTTCTTTCTTGAGGTAAATAAGGAATTGCACAAACGGCTATTGGCATACAAAATAGACCATGACTTCATAACACGTCCCGGAGGTCATACCGGTACGTATTGGAATAACTCTCTGGATTATCACATATTGTTCTTCTGTAAATTCTTCAATAGATAATTATTCAATTACATAGTGTACGGTGCGGATATAATCCGTGCCGTAACTGTTTATAACTTCTTTGCAGGAAGTTATGATATTACGTTTATCAAAAGAATAGGTATACTTTGTAACTTCTTTACTTGCTGTATTTCCGTCAGGGATAATCCGGTCTATTAGAATATTGAAAGGTTCTCCCAGTAATTTCCCATACAAAGCGGCAGAATGTAGAGACAGCGGATACAAGCCGGTAAAGAACAGACAAGGAACTTCTGATACATTATTGGTTTCGTTAGTAGCCTGAGTAGTAGCCGTATACGCTTGCTCGTAAGTATCTACTTTTTGTGTAATGCGCAATGCCTGATAGTTGCTGTAATCTATATCGATGGATGCGTATATTTCGCCGTTTACATTTTCTGTTATGTTTTCCAAATAGTATTCGCCTTCCGGAGCAACGAAGTATGAGAAAATATAGGTACGCGTTGTACCTGTTTCCTGTCGTGTACATGAGGTGGCATATCCGTTGTCATCTAAAAGGTAAGTGGATACATTGCCAAAATTATCTGTTACTACGGCTTGATGCTCATTATAGGTCACCGATGCCGTATTTTCTATTTTCATCGGTTCTCCTTGAACGGAATAGCTTTGTACGGTAGTGAAGTCAGTCAGTTTCCCTTGGCTATATGAGTAGGTCTGGGTGGTAGTAACCGTAGGTGTTCCCGCTTCGTAAGGGCTGTCTTCCGACAATTGTATTTTAGAAAAAGCCATGGCAGGGTTGCTACTGTTGGCGGAATCATTATTGTCTTCACAAGCTGTTAGTACTGTGAACGCAACCAATAATGTAAAGACAATTTTCTTCATTACTTTTATTATTTAATAATCAACCCCTTGCGAATATTCTTTTTGGTAGTAAAACTCTTCACTGCGGTTTCGGTCGTTTGAGATTTCGGTAATTCAATAACCCCTGCTATAACCCCCAGGGCTGTATTGAGCAATATCTCATTGGGATCGCCTAAGGGAAGATAATATTGCAAATAAGATGTTTCGTTGATGGAAATGTCCGGTTTGAAGCCTGTACTGTAATTTGCTTCTCCATTGGAGTTGAATACTTCACATACTACCGGACGTAATGCCCAGGGATATTTCGGATTGATGAAAGTTTCCGTGGCTACATATTCTCCTTTGGTTGTTTGTCCGATAAGGACTATTGTCATATAGGGCTTCAGGCAGTTGATAAGCATTTCCGCAGCACCGGCTGTAGTTCCGCTCGTGATGATATAGACTTTGGGCAGATTCAGATTGGCTCCGCCTTGCAAGAGTTGGGAATCCAATATCAGGTCACGGTTCTTGGAACTTTGCTTGTCATTGTATTGCAGGAAAGCGAAAGGACTTTCCAGTCTATCGGCAGGTACGAGAATGTCTGCGAGAAGTTGCACGCACTCCATTTCTCCACCGGAGTTGTAGCGAAGGTCTAATATAAAATTATTAATGTTAAGCTGTTTGCACTGTTGGGAGAAAGTCCGTAATTCATTGTTATACTTTTCATTGCTTTCTGCAGTACCGGCAGTGAAAGAGTTATATGCTAAATAGGCTATTTTATAGTCAGTACCTTCCAATGCTATAACCCCATTTACATAAACAGGACTTTCCGTCACCGGACGCACGGCCGGTAGCGTAACATCTCCTATTTCCTGTATGACGCCTACTCCCTTATCATCCTCATCATCTTCCGTATCCTCACTGTCTCCGCCTTCGGTTTCCGTATCTCCCTCTGTGTCTTCGTTATTTTCATCTTTTACTATCACATACTTTCCGATGTGCAATGTTCGCACGCCACCATCCATCAGTCTTTCTTCTGTCTTTTTAGTGATGGAGTCGCCGTCCACAAGCATAATCCAACTGCCACGTTCCAGTCCGGCTTCCTCTGCGGGTGAATTCTTGGCTACATACGAAACAAGTGCATTATAAGTCGTATCGCTGGTAGCTATTTTATATAATGTATAATCAAAACCGTAACTTGGCAGAGGGGTATCCATTATCGTGTCAACGGTGGAAAAGCCTTTATCATTCTTCGATAAGATACTTTTTAAGAAAGCCTCCGGACTCTGAAAATAGTTCAGACCTTTGGAAGCAGGAATGTCCTCATACCATAAGTAGACTTCCCGCATCAGGCTGTCCATCCACAGATCGCGTCCTGTCAGCGGATAGTATTCCTTCCAGCGATCTTCCCCGCAGGAAAACAGGCTTGTCAGTACGAGGAGTCCCGGTAATGGGAAAAGTAACAGTTTCCTTAGCTTCATCAGTCTCTATATCATTTGGTTTTCGCCCACAAAAATAGCGAATAGTTCTTTTATCTACCACAAATATGGTATAAAATTCCCTATCATGTGTCATAGGCGGCCTGCTTTTATCCCTCTATCTTTGCAACATTCAACCAAGAGGAATCATTTCACCTATAAATACAAATGACGATGGAAACAAAGAAATTACATTTTGAAACGCTGCAGCTTCATGTGGGACAAGAACAACCTGACCCGGCCACGGATGCGCGTGCCGTACCTATTTATCAGACTACCTCGTATGTGTTTCGTAACTCGGCTCATGCAGCCGCCCGTTTTGGTTTGCAAGAACCTGGCAATATTTACGGCAGGCTGACCAATTCCACACAAGGAGTGTTTGAGCAACGTGTTGCCGCCCTTGAAGGCGGTGTTGCCGGGTTGGCGGTCGCGTCCGGTGCGGCGGCTGTAACCTATGCTTTCGAGAATATCACGCGTGCGGGTGATCATATCGTGGCAGCTAAAACCATTTATGGCGGAACATACAATCTGCTGGCGCATACATTACCGGCTTACGGTGTCACGGCCACTTTTGTTGATCCGGGTGATTTGTCCAACTTCGAGAAAGCTATCCGGGAAAATACGAAAGCCGTCTTTATCGAGACATTGGGAAATCCTAATTCCAATATCATTGATATTGACGCCGTTGCCGAGATTGCCCATCGTCATAAAATCCCTTTGATTATCGACAATACCTTCGGTACTCCTTATTTGATTCGTCCTATCGAGCATGGCGCTGATATTGTGGTGCATTCCGCCACGAAGTTTATAGGCGGACATGGTACTTCTTTAGGCGGTGTTATTGTAGATGGTGGCAAGTTCGACTGGGTGGCTTCCGGTAAATTCCCGCAACTGACCAAACCCGATCCGAGCTATCATGGCGTACGTTTTGTCGACGCGGCGGGCGCGGCTGCATACGCCGTTCGTATCCGTGCCGTTTTATTGCGCGATACCGGCGCCGCCATCAGTCCTTTCAATGCTTTTATTCTTTTGCAGGGTTTGGAAACCCTCTCTCTGCGTGTGGAACGCCATGTGGAGAATGCGCTGAAAGTTGTGGAATTCTTGAGGAGCCATCCAAAAGTGGCGGCTGTGAACCATCCATCTTTACCAAATCATCCGGACCACGCGCTATATCAAAAGTATTTTCCCAAAGGCGCAGGTTCCATCTTTACCTTTGAGGTAAAGGGTGGAGAGAAAGAGGCTCAGACGTTTATTGACAGTCTGCAGATATTCTCATTATTAGCCAATGTGGCAGATGTAAAGTCACTTGTTATACATCCCGCTACTACCACTCATTCGCAGTTGAACGAACAGGAGTTGGCGGAGCAGGGTATCAAGCCGGGAACGGTACGCCTTTCCATCGGGACGGAGCATATAGATGATTTGTTGGATGATTTGTCGCAGGCGTTGGAGAGAATTTAAGCTCGGAACAAAAGAACATTTCGTCCGATGAAACCATTTATTCATCGGATGAAAACTTCAGATACAGTATAAATATGAATATTGCCGTTTTATTATCCGGAGGTGTCGACAGTTCTGTTGTCGTACACCTTCTTTGCGAACAAGGCTACCGTCCTTCCCTGTTTTATATAAAGATAGGGAAGGATGATGCCGATTATATGGACTGTTCGGCAGAGGAAGACCTGGAGATGGCTTCTGCCGTAGCGCGCCGTTACGGCCTTTCGCTGGAAGTCGTTGATTTACATCGGGAGTACTGGGATAATGTAGCCGCTTATGCTATTGAAAAAGTTCGCCGCGGGTTCACTCCGAATCCGGATGTGATGTGCAACAAGCTGATTAAGTTCGGCTGCTTTGAACAGCAAGTCGGCAAGGATTTCGACTTTACGGCAACCGGGCATTACGCCACTACTGTCCTGCGGAATGGAAAGACCTGGTTGGGAACAGCCCTCGATCCGATAAAAGACCAGACGGACTTTCTTGCGCAGATAGACTACCTGCAAGTTTCCAAACTGATGTTTCCGTTGGGCGGACTGATGAAACGGGAAGTGCGTGACATTGCTCTGAGAGCCAAGCTACCCAGCGCCCGAAGACGGGACAGCCAGGGAATCTGTTTCTTGGGGAAGATTAATTATAATGACTTTGTCCGCCGTTTTTTGGGAGAAAAGGAAGGCCGGATTGTTGAGCTGGAAACGGGAAAGATATTGGGTGCGCATCGTGGTTATTGGTTTCATACTATCGGCCAGCGTAAAGGTTTGGGGCTGAGCGGCGGGCCTTGGTTTGTGGTGCGTAAAGATACGGATGGGAATGTAATTTATGTATCGCGCGGATATGATACGGAATTGCAATACGGACACGAGTTCGGTATGCAGGATTTCCATTTTATTACGGAAAATCCGTGGGAAGGTGTCAAAGAAGCGATTCCGGTTACGTTCAAGATACGCCATACTCCCGAGTTTATCAGAGGCAAGCTGTTACGGGATGAAACAGGCTGTCTTATTGTTTCCGAGGAGAAGTTGCAGGGTATAGCTCCCGGGCAATTTGGCGTTGTATATGATGAGGCTGCCAAACTTTGTATCGGAAGCGGGGAAATCAGATATAGTACTCCACCAAATCCACAATGCCCGCTTTCATAGCATATTTCGTAGCTTCGTGGGCGTTGTTCACACTCAGTTTTCTGAAGATATTCTTCCGGTGGCTGTTCACGGTATGGAAACTGAGGTTTCTTTCGGCTGCTATTTCTTTGGTAGTTTTTCCTAATGCAATCTCTTTCAGAATGCTTCTTTCGGCGGGTGTCAGTAGCGCGTCTTGCAGAGCGGGGTGGGGAGCGGCCGGCTGATTATTTCCCGATAGTAATAAGTTGCTGACGTGGTTGCATATGAAACGTTCCTTGCGTGATGCGCATTGCAGTGCGGTGAGTATCTCTTCTCTGGAATTGTCCTTCAACACTACTCCGAACGCCATGCTGCTGAACAAAACCTGTCGCAGAAAGCTGACGCTCAGCTCGTCGGAAAACAGTAACCAGTCCGCCGTCTTGAAGCGTTCGTGCAATACAATCAGTTCATCGGCGCCGGTGAAGTCAAACAGTGTATAGTCCAATATTACCACCGCCTCGGGATGTAACCTCAACTGTTGTATAAGCTCCGCTTTATTGTCGGCTTCCAGCAGCAAGGCGGTGTCCTTCTGTTTGCTCAACAGAAACATCATGCCTGCTTTGGTTATATCTTGATTGTCCGCGATGATAAATTCTCTCATGATGCATACATATAAAAAAACTCCGCTGCAAATGTACACTTTTTAAGTGATTTGCAGCGGAGTTGAGAATATATATTGTAACAGGCTTTACCAAGAACGTCCCTTGAAGATATTTGATTGGTTCAACGGCAACAGGTTGCCACTTAAAGTCATAGTGTTGGAGTTGAAGTTCGGGCTGATGGTAACGGTTGCATTATTGCCGCCGTTGGTCAGCGTAAGGAATATCTGCGCGGAGATGCCGATACCCTGGATGCTGAAATTACAATTGATGTTACCGCGTTTGTCGGTAGACATTTTCATTTCCGATACGGTACCGTCTACTGTTACGCCGCCAATACCGTTAGGACCGGGATAGACAGTGTTGAAAGCCACCTGTACCGTACCGCGTCCCTGATTCACCAATACGAAATTCGTGTTGGAGGTGACGAAAGCCGTTTGTCCGTTGCGGAACATTACCTGATTGGCTTCCAATACAAACTTTTGCGCTTTCAGCGCTGCTACGGCATCATCGTAGGAAACGGCGTCGGATGCCTGTTGTTCCGCTTTCAGGCGGGCGCGTTCCGCGTCTCTCTGGGCTTTACGATCTGCACGGCGTTGCGCGCTACTCTCTTGTGCATACACGGTAGTTGTTACCATGCTTACCAATACTAATGCTGCTAATGCAATAAACTTTTTCATACTTAATTTTTGTTTAGGTTTAAATTATATTGTTCGTTATAAGTTTATTGCAAGAACAATGCCTACCCGGGATTGTTCACTGTTTTTTTAATTATTTTATATCCCGTGGCTGCAACAAGTATACTCATTAGCGGACTGATAAGGTTGAAAAAGCAGTAAGGAAGGTAGGTCAGCGTGGATATGTTTAGGATGGTGGCTTGCGTCATTCCGCACGTGTTCCACGGAATGAGAACCGAGGTTACGGTAACGGCGTCTTCCGTGGTGCGGCTTAGCAAACGGCTTTCATATCCTTTCTTCTCATATATATTGCTGAACATGTTTCCGGTGAGGATAATGCTGATGTATTGGTCTGCCGTAGCAAGATTAAGGAATATTCCCGAACCGACGGTGGATGCCACTACGCTGACGGTGCTTTTCATGAACCGGACAAATACGGAAGTAATGCTTCCCAGCATCCCGCTTGCCGTCATTGCTCCGCCAAAACACATGGCGCAAAGAATCAGCCATATCGTATTCATCATTCCCGCCATGCCTCGTGTGGCAATCAACTCTGTCAACATGGCACTGTCACTTTGGAGGCCGGTACTGCCATATAGGCTCATCATCGTTCCCTCAAACAGATTATTATTCCCGGAAATCTCATGTAGCAGTTCGGGTTGGAATATGACGGCAAAAGCGGCAGCCAGCAAAGTGGATAAGAACAGGGTGATGATAGAGGGTATTTTACGCGCAATCAGTACTCCCGTCAGCACCGGAACAACCAGCAGCCATGGAGTAATGTGGAATTTGGCATCCAGCGATGCGGCAAACTCGGCTATCTGTTCCGTACCGCTGGTTTCGTATGTGAATCCCATTATCGTAAATATAACCAGCGTGATAACGAGTGACGGAATGGTGGTAATCATCATATAGCGGATGTGGCGGAACAACGGAGTCTCTGTGACCGATGCGGCAAGTACCGTAGTATCCGACAGGGGAGATACCTTATCGCCGAAGTAAGCTCCTGAAATGATGGCGCCTGCAATCCAACCTTCCTCAAATCCTTGCGCCTTGCCTATTCCCAACAGGGCGATGCCGATGGTGGCGATGGTAGTCCATGAGCTCCCCGTCATGATGGATACCAGTGCGCAGATAATACAGGTAGAGGCAAGGAAGAAGTCCGGATGTATTATCTGCATTCCGTAGTAGATGAGGGTAGGGACTACGCCGCTAATCATCCATGCACCGCTCAGCGCACCGATAATCAGCAATATGATAATGGCGGAAGATACTCCCGCGATGTTATTGGTAATGGCTATCTCATAATCCTTCCAGGGAATCCGGTAAAAAGCCACTCCTATAAATACGCAAGCGGCCGTAGTAGTAAGTAAGGACACCTGACTTCCGCCGTTCAGCGCGTCACTGCCAAAAGTGCGGATGGTAGCGAACAGCATTCCTATTAAGATAAGGATAGGGAGAAGGGATACGAGAGGAGAAGGTATTTTCTTTGTTGAACTCATGCGATATGTTACTGTAAATATGATGTGACAAAAGTATAACAAAACCATCGAATATCTTTCCTTTTCCCTTTTCTGCAAATAAATATTATTAATTCTTTGCGTTTACTTGGAAATTTGATAGTATATTTGACTTTCCATTGATGCTTTTGAATATATAAGACTTATGAAGAAGAAATCCCTTTCCACCGATAAGAAAGTCGTTACTTTCGGTGAGGTTATGCTGCGGCTTACTACCCCCGGATTCCGCCGCTTTTCGCAGACCAATGAATTTGTTGCTACGTATGGCGGTAGCGAGGCTAATGTGGCGGTGTCCTTGGCTCATTTCGGCATCCCTACGGAATTTGTAACCCGTCTGCCCGATAATGCAGTGTCACGGGCATGTATCGCTTCGCTTCGTGCCGGCGGGTTGGGAACGGACGGCATAGTGTTCGGCGGTAAGCGTTTGGGATTGTATTATTTGGAATGCGGAGCGGCTTTCCGAAATTCCAATGTAGTGTACGACCGGGAAGGGTCATCTTTCGCAACGCTCCGTCCGGGTATGATTGATTGGGAAACTATATTTGCCGATGCCGGCTGGTTTCATTGGTCGGGCATCGCTGCAGCCCTTTCGCAGGAGGGAGCTGACGCCTGCCGTGAGGCTCTTGAAATAGCCGACCGCATGGGACTCACTATTTCCTGCGACTTGAATTTCCGCAGGAAACTTTGGAGTTATGGACGTACGGCCTCCGAAGTGATGCAGCCGTTGGTGCAATACAGCGATGTGATTTTCGGTGCCGAGCCGGAATATCAGGAGATTCTCGGCATACAGCCCGTCGGTTTTAAAGCCGTTGATGCCGGCGATACTTCTTTTGTATCCGACTTACCTGCTTTCGAGGAGTTCGGGCAGACAGTGTCCCGGCTTGTTCCGCGCTGCCGAAAGATATTTCTGGAGTTACGTAATTCTATCACGTCCAATCATAACTTGCTTGCTGCCGTTCTTTATTCTGACGGCGCTTTGAAGCATACAGGCATCTATGATATTGAACATGAAATAGACCGGGTAGGTGCGGGTGATGCCTTTGTAGGAGGCATGATATACGGTTTAATCACTTATCCGGATAATGACCAAAAGGCATTGGAATATGCCCTCGCCGCTTCCGCGCTAAAGAACACTGTTTATGGAGACTTCAACCTGGTAACGGTGGATGAGGTGGAAAGTCTGATGAGCGGCAACACATCGGGACGGGTATCAAGGTAAAAAGAGAAACTTTCAATAAACGACAGCCCCCCTTCACCATTCCGTACTCCCTTGTGACAGGGGGATTAAGGGTGAAGGGGGGCTTTGGTGTTTTTCAATAGTGGTTTATACTTCTACTACGGTTTCCATTGTTTCCGGTTTGGGCTCTGCTGTCAGGTTACGATAAATAACAGCGCTGCATCCAAGTGCTGCCACGGTGTAGACGATGCTGACAATAAACAGAAGAAGCATTGCGAATCCGCCGCTCGCAATGGCATTTATAATCCAGAGAAGGATATAGAACACCAGAACCAACAGGAATGATACTCCGAAGATAGTCCATTTGTATCCATAGGTAGCTTTATTGCTTTGAATCATGGCTTCGCCCGGAGCCACGCCTTTATCCAGTAAGATATAGATGGCAAGTGACCATCCTATGGATATGATGATACCCGGTACTATCATGAAAAATAAGGCGGGAATAATGGCGAGATACATCAAGCCTATCAATGTGAAGTATTCTCCCATGAATTTACGGTATTTTCCGTCGAAGATGAATAGGGGAGAAATAACTTTTCCTTTACTCAATTCAATGGGAATGGTTGCCATGGCGATAGTAGTACCGACATTTAAATAGGGAATCCAGATTGTAAGCAGCCAAAGAACAGTAGCTCCCAGCATAGATACTGCATTTTTGATACCTAAACCGATACCTTCGGAGAGAACTCCTGTCACTGTGATTTTCTTTTGTGTGTCCATGATTAGATGAATTTTGATGAATATTTATTAAATTATACCTGTTTTGACAAATGTATAACATTTATGCAGAAAATCAAAGCATATTGAAATTTCTTTTCTATAAAAGAAGAATACATTACCGGCTGAAAACCGGGTAATGTATTCTTCTTAAATTGCGTTATTTTTTCGGGGAGGTATTTACTTCTTGTACCAGTCTTGTTTTTCCTTGCCGTTGCTGGTTACCCATCCGGAGTATCCGCTATATAATTGGTCGATAGGCGTTTTTTCGTTCTTGATATCCAGCAGTTTGCTAATGTCTGTTTCATTGGCTCCGCTTAGGAAGAACGCGAAAGGATAGTTGCCGGGGCGCACGTAGTAGATGTTTTGCTCCGGATTGGAAGCGTCATCTCTTATTTGGAAATAGGACATATCCATTTTGGAGGTCGGATGTTCTTTCGGAATATGCACTTCCCAACGTTTGCCGTCCGCTTCATTCTTGAAGATGAAAGGCCGGGCTTCCGATGCTGCGCCGGCAGGGGAGTCGTATTTTAAGGTCACCTTATATTCGGTTCCCATATTCTCCTTTACGTCTTCTGTGAGAATGTAAACATGGTCGTCTTCTTCGTAAACAAAGTTGGTTTCACTGAATTCCGTTTCTCCCGGCCTGCGGATGAAACCGGTGACGGAAGAGGTATTTCCGCTTCCGACGAGTTGAAATGCCAGTCCGTTCGTATTTCCCGCATAGTTCTGGAATGTTTTGAAGATGAAGGACTCGGCGTAGATTTGATTGTCCTTGTCGAAAGTCTTTTCGTAGTTATAACGGACGATGACGTCGTTCATATCGTAGTCTCCCTTATTAGGCCAGAGATCTTCAAAAGCATAAATGCCTTTCAGTATTTCCGTTGTAGTCCGGTTATTGTCCGGGTCTACATCGGGATCTACCTCGATAGCGCCTACCGGATTGGATTTTAAGGCCACAACGATGTCGCTGAAGTTATTGTCGTTTATATGGTCTTCAAAAGAAACCATGACAAAACCGTTATATGAGTAGGCGGCGGTACGCGGGGCGTCAAAGGCATTCCCGGAATTGTCAACGCTTAATCCCTGGGAAGTGGCGGCACGGTAGCGCTTGTCGTCATCGAATCCGCTCACTCGGTTGCTCCATGCGTTGTTGGCAATGACAAGTCCCACCTTATAACCTGCGGGAAAAACAGTTGTGGCATCCTCTCGGCTACCGTCGGCTATGTGCGGGTAATACATTAATTTGACGGCTGTGAGGCGGTCTACACCGGCTGTACGGCGTGCGGCGCTCGGATTGTTAATCCAATAACCGTCTTGTGTATTCGGGAAAAGCATGATAACGTCGGCATCTTCCAGACTTGCCGGAGGTGTTTCCGTCGCTTTATAGTAGTAATAGCCCATAGAGCAGTTCCAGCAGGTATTTTGTCCCAAGAATGTTAATGCAATCTCTGCGTCTTTGTCGATGGATATGTCCGAATAGCATTTGAGTTCCTCCGGACAATCTTTGTTGACATTGATAACTTGAGAATGTATTGTGTATAAGCCATCCCGCCAAGTTGCGGCTAAATCGCCTTGATACTGATAGTCGATTTCTCCGTTTCTTCTTCGGTTGTATTCTCCTAACCACGTTTTCCAGCGGTTACCTTGATATTTACCGGGAGTTTCCCGGAAGGAAGTCGCCATGTAGCTGTCATACTCCCGGAGAGTAGGTGTGGTCCGGGTTTCCGCTTCTTTTGCAGGGGCGCTGTCCGATGCCTGGATGCTTCCGTTCGTCACATCTGCTTCAATAAGGGTTTGCGCAAAGAATGCCGGAGTATAGATATATACTTTTTGCAAATAGGCCGGCAGGTCGATAGTACCTTTATAAACGCTGTTATCGGCAGTATATGCTGCAAAGAGCGGGGTGACATTTGTCTTTTTGGTATATGTATATTCATCTTGTTCGACAGGTATCTCATCGTACACTTCAAAATACACATTGGCTTTTACCCCACTGTTGGCATAGCTCACTTCAAGACTCGTCGCTGATTGAACAGTGGAAAAGTCAAAGTCATTAAATTCTTTTTCATCCTCTTCGGGCCCTTGATAAACTTCTTTTTCAAGGCAGCTGCTTAATGCGAATATTGCGATAAAGGCAGCGATAATCCACTTCTTGTCCATATTGCAGAGTTCTTTTTGGGGTTATATGTCTAATACACCGCAAAAATACGATATGAAAACAGAATATACAACTATTTTTCAAGTTATTTGCAAATTAATGGATGATATATACAAGTTTGTGAAGTGGTAATACTTGTTTTATTTCTCTTTGTTGTAAATAGTAATCAGGAGAGACAGCATGGTTAAGGCAGTTCCTATACCGGCTACACCGGCCCAGCCCCACGCTTGCCAACAACTGCCGGCGAGGAAAGTCCCCAATGAACCGCCTATGAAGTAGGTCGTCATGAAAATTGTGTTTACCCGGTTGGACGCTGAAGGGCAAATATCGAATATGCTGGTTTGATTACTGAGCTGGATACACTGCATGCCGATGTCAATCAGTACAACGCCCGCGATGATACCTGCGTAGGTGCTGCCGCAGAAATAGAGTGAAGCCCATGCCAGCAGGATTAGCCCGCAGCCTATGAAGTTGAAGTTACGTATTCCGACCTTCTTCACATATTTTCCTACGAAGGATGCGGTTAATGCACCGGCTATTCCGCACAGCCCCAAAATTCCGATAACATCACTGTTGGCATAAAAAGGGGCTTCTCCCATTTTGAAAGCGAGGCACGACCACATTGCGAGGAAAGAGCCGAATGCAACGCCTGCGCGTACGGAGTAGATGCGTAAGGCCGGATAATCTTTGATAAGGGAAAACAAGGATTTCATCAGGTCGCTGTACTTTCCCTGAAATGTAGGCCGTATATCCGGCAGCACTTTCAGTACGGCAATGGCACATAACAGCATCATGCCTGCTGCGATGAAATACATTTCGCGCCATCCCAATACTTCGCCGACAAAGCCGCTGATAACGCGTGAGGCGAGTATGCCGGTAAGCAGACCGGATATGACAACGCCTACGTTACGCCCTTTATTCTCCGGACGGGAGAATTGCGAGGCTATCGGTACGAAGATTTGCGGTATCATGGAGCAGACGCCGGTAACGAACGACGCTCCCCATATTATGTAGATGTTGGGTGCGGCGGCTATGGCGATGAGCGAAAATATCAGTAGAGTGAAGTTCGTCAGAATAATCTTCTTCCGGTGGTACAGGTCGCCTAACGGTACAATGAACAGCAAGCCGAGGGCATAACCTATTTGCGTTATCATGGCAATGAGGTTGGTCTTGAATTCTGATACGCCCAACTCGTGGCGTATTACGTTCAGCAAGGGCTGGTTGTAGTACAAATTGGCTACCGAGATACCTGCTACGATAGCAAGCGTCCAAAGTATACGCGCCGGTAATCCACCGTTTTCTTTTAATTCTGCTTTCATGCAGCAAAGATAGGAAAAAGCGGGAGAATTTGAATATCATTCTGCCTTTCATGATTTGGAGAGCGGGTTTTTAGGGAAGTTCCCAGGGTGGAACTTAAAGTACCATCAAGTGAAACTGTCTGTTCCACCGTATGAAAACTATTCGTTTCAACCGTTGAAACATATTGTTCCTCACTGGCGAACACTTTGTTTCGCTATGCGGAACTTTTTGTTTTCATGCCTTGAAACAAAGTGTTCAAATGCATAAAAAACACTTTGTTTCATAAGATAGGCAGGGGTATGAAACAAAAGTCCCCATAACCGTAAAGTTATAGGGACTTAAATAATGCGTTATGTAATTAAATTACTTGCTGAGTGCCTGAGCCACGTCAACCGCGCAAGCTACCGTACATCCTACCATCGGGTTGTTACCGATACCGAGGAAGCCCATCATTTCTACGTGAGCGGGAACGGATGAAGAACCGGCGAACTGAGCGTCTGAGTGCATACGGCCCATCGTGTCGGTCATACCGTAAGAAGCAGGACCGGCAGCCATGTTGTCCGGGTGAAGCGTACGACCTGTACCACCGCCTGATGCTACTGAGAAGTAAGGCTTACCGGCAAGAACGCGTTCTTTCTTGTAAGTACCTGCAACAGGATGTTGGAAACGGGTCGGGTTGGTAGAGTTACCTGTGATGGATACGTCTACGCCTTCTTTCCACATGATGGCTACACCTTCGCGAACGTCGTCGGCGCCATAGCATTTTACTTTGGCACGGGGACCGTCGCTGTATGCGATTTCACGAACTACTTTCAGTTCACCCGTATAGTAGTCGAATTGAGTTTGAACATAAGTAAAGCCGTTAATACGGGAGATGATTTGTGCGGCATCCTTACCCAAACCGTTCAGGATACAACGCAGAGGTTCTTTACGTACCTTGTCGGCCTTAGCGGCGATTTTGATTGCGCCTTCTGCGGCAGCGAATGATTCGTGACCGGCCAGGAAAGCGAAGCACTTGGTTTCTTCGCGGAGCAACATGGCGGCCAGGTTACCATGACCGATACCTACTTTACGGTCGTCAGCCACAGAGCCCGGAATACAGAATGCCTGCAAACCGATACCGATGGCTTCGGCAGCATCGGCAGCATTCTTGCAGCCCTTCTTGATAGCGATGGCGCAACCTACGACATAAGCCCATTTCGCATTCTCGAAACAGATGGGCTGAGTTTCTTCACACGTCTTATAAGGATCGAGTCCGGCAGCTTCGCAGATGGCGTTGGCTTCCTCGATGTCTTTGATGCCGTTAGCGTTCAAGGCTTCGATGATACCTTTGATACGACGGTCTTGACTTTCAAATTTTACTTCTCTAATCATAGTTTCTTTCCTCCTTATATTATTCGTGACGTGGATCAATGTGTTTAACAGCTCCCTGTTCGGCAGTGAAGCGTCCGTAAGTACCGGTAACTTTCTTCAATGCTTCGTTGGCATCGGTACCTTTCTTGATTTCATCCATGAATTTACCCATGTGAACGAATTCGTATCCGCAGATTTCGTCGTTTTTGTCAAGAGCGATAGTCTTGATATAACCTTCTGCCATTTCCAGGTAACGGGGACCCTTTGCCAAAGTACCGTACAAAGTACCTACCTGGCTACGCAAACCTTTACCTAAATCTTCCAAACCGGCACCGATAATCAAACCGCCTTCAGAGAAAGCAGACTGAGTACGTCCGTAAACGATTTGCAGGAAGAGTTCACGCATTGCTGTATTGATAGCGTCGCAAACGAGGTCGGTATTCAATGCTTCGAGTACTGTCTTGCCCGGAAGGATTTCAGCTGCCATGGCTGCTGAGTGGGTCATACCGGAGCAACCGATTGTTTCAACCAATGCTTCCTGGATGATACCCTCTTTTACGTTCAATGTCAGTTTACAAGCGCCTTGCTGAGGAGCACACCAACCTACACCATGTGTCAGACCTGAAATATCAACTATTTCTTTTGATTTTACCCATTTGCCTTCTTCGGGTATGGGAGCCGGTCCGTGGTTAGGACCTTTCTTTACAACACACATGTGTTCCACTTCGTGTGAATAAGTCATAATTAGCTCTTTTTTAAGTTATAATTAAAAAAAACGTAGTTCTATGTTTTATTAAACGGTCACAAAGGTAGTCGTTTTCTTGGTTTCTGCCAACCGTTCAATTTGACTTTTTTATTAAAAATAGGTAATAATAAGTTGTAACTCTGTGGAATGTAAAGTGGACTTTGCAGTTTTTGTATTAACTTTGTAGCCTAATCCAATACATATTATTATGGTAGAAGTTACTGATACCGCTCTACAACAGGCTGCGGGCGAAGGAATGGATGCTTTCATCCAAGTATTTACAGATACATATAAGGAAGTAATAGGCGGCGGGCTGACCGCTGAAACGATGCCTCTGCTTACGGGAGAGCAGCATTCGTTGCTGGCGTATCAGATATTCCGTGACGAACTCATGGAAGGAGGCTTCTGCCAGTTGATACAAAACGGGTACGGCGGCTATATTTTCGCTAATCCGTTTGCCAAAGTTATGCGTTTGTGGGGGGTGGGCGATTTAAGTAAGCTGGTGTATGCCGCCAAGAAGATATATGATGCCCATCGTGAAGATTTGGAACGTGAGCGTACCGACGACGAATTTATGGCTATGTACGAACAGTATGAGGCTTTTGATGAACTGGAAGATGAGTTTCTGGAAAAAGAAGAGGAATATACGGCATTGGTTGCCAGTTATGTAGATGAACATTTGGATTTATTTGCGAAAATAATAAAGTAACGGTTGCAGTATTTTTTAAGTTGCTGCATTTACATTATGTGAATTGAATTTTATATCTTTGCAAACTCTAAAAAATAATGTTTATGAAACAATTGAAATTCTTAATGGTTGCCTTTACCTTATTAATGGGCGTTTCTCTGACTTCGTGCCTTAGTGATGATGCGGGCGAAAGCATGTATGACGGAATAGGATATGTACGTACTAAAGGGAACTATTTTGCTGATCCTGATGGAAATATGTATTATCCGACACCTGCTTCTGTTACAGAGATGGAAGCCCAAGGATTTAATATGTTAGGGACTGATTTAGCCTATATTGCTTTTAAAAAAGTAGAAGATACTCCTACGACTAAAACTGTTGATAATATTACTCCCCAAACTTATCGTATAAAGTTAGTTAGCGCAGCTGCTGTTGATTCTTATTATGCAGAAACGGCAACCTCTGTGGAAGGATATGGAGTCAAGTGTATTGGAAAATGCTCCTATTGTTACTTTGGAGCCGACAGATAACTATGGACAGACTTATAAGCCATGGATGTACGGTACGGAGATGCTGGTTTTACCGGTTTCCTGGAAAATGGAGAACAAAGAAGAAATGCTGAAACAGCATACTATGAAGTTGGTTTATATAAATGATGATGAGAATGAAAGCGGTACGGAACTCGTTTTTTATTTGATACATGACAAAGGTACCGATACGAAAACAGATGTTTTTGCTGTTAGAAATAAAGCTTATGATATAGAAAATATCATGGAAAGCTTTAAAGCTAAAAACGGTAGTTATCCTACAACAATTACTATTAAGGCAAAAACGGATGTAGACGGTGCCACTTTACCGGAAAATTATACGGATTATTCTATTTCGTTGAATTGGAGTACACAATCTAAAAGTAACTAATTGAATTACAAAGAACTATTTCATATAGCAATGCAACTGATTTCCTCTCCGGCACGTGCCTGGGAGGAAATTCGTTTGGAAGAGGATAGGCGAAAAGTATTTACGGCTTTTGTCTATCCTATGATTGGTTTATGCGGATTATCCGTCTTTATCGGCTCTTTGGTAGCTAAGGGGTGGGGCGGGCCGCAAAGTTTTCAATATGCCATGACGCAATGTTGCGCGGTGGCGGTATCCTTGTTCGGAGGATATTTTTTGGCGGCCTATCTCATCAATGGGTTGCGTGTCCGTATGTTTGCCATGGGCAATGATATTCCTTTGGTGCAACAGTTTGCCGGCTATGCGCTGGTAGTGCCTTTTCTGCTGAAAATCATAATCGGCATATTGCCCGATTTCAGTATCATAGCCCTGTTGCTTCAGTTTTATATTGTATATGTGGTGTGGGAAGGAAGCGCTATTCTGATGAAAATAGCGGAAAAAGACCGTTTGAGGTTCACCATTCTTTCTTCCATTTTGTTAATAGCTTGTCCGGCAGTGATAGAATTCGTATTCAATAAACTGACGGTAGTGCTGAACTGATTGATTTTATGAAACAAGCTCCTGTAAATATTAAGAATAAACGTGCTACATTCGATTACGAGTTGGTAGATACCTATACTGCGGGCATTGTGCTCACCGGTACGGAGATTAAATCTATCCGTTTGGGAAAGGCGAGCCTGGTGGATACGTTCTGCTACTTTGCCAATGGTGAACTATGGGTGAAGAATATGCATATCGCCGAATATTTTTATGGTTCGTACAATAACCATAATGCACGCAGGGAGCGCAAACTGCTGTTGACAAAGAAAGAACTGGATAAGTTGCAGCGCGGTTCGAAGGACCCCGGTTTTACCATGATACCCGTCCGTATGTTCATCAATGAAAAAGGATTGGCAAAGGTAGTAGTTGCTCTTGCAAAGGGTAAGAAACAATATGACAAGCGCGAGGCTTTAAAGGAAAAAGATGATAAACGCGATATGGCGCGTATGTTCAAGAGATAATTATGGCTTCTATTGAAACGCTGGTGCGTGAGCGCATCCTTGTTTTGGATGGTGCTATGGGCACCATGATACAACAATACAACTTGACGGAGGAAGATTTCCGCGGAGAACGTTTTGCGCAGATTCCCGGACAGTTGAAAGGCAATAATGATATACTTTGCTTGACACGTCCGGATGTAATACAGGATATTCACCGTAAATATCTTGTAGCGGGTGCAGACATTATCGAAACCAATACGTTTAGTTCTACAAGTGTCAGCATGGCCGATTATCACGTACAGGAATATGTGCGTGAGATAAATCTTGCTGCCGTGAGACTGGCGCGTGAAGTTGCCGATGAGTTTACGGCTTTAACTCCCGATAAACCGCGATTTGTGGCAGGATCCATCGGGCCTACCAACAAGACTTGCTCCATGAGCTCGGATGTCAACAATCCTGCTTTTCGCGCATTGACCTACGATGAACTGGCTGCCGCTTATCGCGAACAGATGGAGGCGATGCTCGAAGCCGGTGTAGACGCGTTGCTGATTGAAACCATATTCGATACATTGAATGCCAAGGCTGCGATATACGCTGCGGAGCAGGCGATGGAGGCTATCGGCGTCCGGGTGCCGTTAATGCTTTCCGTAACGGTTTCCGACATAGGCGGACGTACTTTGTCCGGACAGACGCTGGAAGCATTTCTGGCTTCGGTGCAGCATGCGGATATTTTTTCTGTCGGGCTTAACTGTTCTTTCGGGGCTCGTCAATTGAAACCCTTTCTGGAGCAATTAGCCGCTCGCGCTCCTTATTATATCAGCGCCTATCCTAATGCGGGATTGCCTAACAGCCTGGGTACGTACGACCAAACTCCGGCCGAAATGGCGGATGAGATTAGGGAGTATGTCCACGAAGGGCTGGTAAATATAATAGGCGGTTGCTGCGGTACTACGGATGAATATATAGCTGCATACTCGTCTTTGATAGCAGGAGCCGTGCCGCGTATACCGGCTTTGGCGCCCGATAATCTTTGGCTTTCCGGTTTGGAGCTGCTGGAGGTAAAACCCGAAAATAACTTTATCAACGTGGGCGAGCGTTGCAACGTTGCCGGCTCACGCAAGTTTCTGCGCTTAATCAATGAGAAGAAGTATGATGAAGCGCTGAGTATCGCCCGTCAGCAGGTAGAAGACGGAGCGCAGATTATCGACATAAATATGGACGACGGTTTGCTGGATGCGGAAAAGGAAATGACCACTTTCCTCAATCTGATAGCTTCCGAGCCGGAAATAGCCCGTGTTCCTGTAATGATAGACTCTTCCAAGTGGGATGTGATAGTCGCAGGGTTAAAATGTGCACAGGGAAAGTCCATTGTCAATTCCATATCCTTGAAAGAGGGTGAGGAGAAGTTTCTTGAACATGCCCGCACTATAAAACGGTATGGTGCTGCTGCAGTCGTAATGGCTTTTGATGAACAAGGGCAGGCGGATACGTACGAACGCAGAATTGAAGTGTGCGAACGTGCTTATCGTCTGTTGGTAGATAAGGTCGGCTTTAATCCGCAAGATATAATTTTTGACCCGAATGTACTTGCTGTGGCTACGGGTATGGACGAGCATGATAACTATGCGGTCGATTTTATCCGCGCTACCGGTTGGATACGGAAGAATCTGCCCGGCGCTCATGTCAGCGGTGGAGTTAGCAATCTTTCGTTTTCATTTCGGGGTAATAATTATATTCGTGAAGCGATGCATGCGGTGTTCCTTTATCATGCCATTCGCGAGGGAATGGATATGGGCATCGTAAACCCTGCCACTTCCGTACTCTACACCGATATACCCGTTGATATACTGGAACGCATCGAAGATGTCGTCCTCAATCGTCGCCCGGATGCCGCCGAACGGTTGATTGAGACTGCCGAACGCTTGAAAGCCGAGGCGGAAGCCGCCAAGAGCTCTCTTTCTGACGGTCGTTCCCAGCTTCCAGCTCCCAACTCTCAGCTTGCCTGGCGTGAAGATACCGTAGAGGAGCGTTTGAAGTACGCTTTGACAAAAGGTATAGGGGACTATTTGGAAGAAGACCTTGCCGAAGCCTTGAAAGTCTATCCCAAAGCTGTGGATATTATTGAAGGTCCGTTAATGGCCGGAATGAACCATGTTGGCGATTTGTTCGGTGCAGGTAAGATGTTCCTTCCGCAAGTGGTTAAGACGGCGCGTACCATGAAGAAAGCGGTGGCCGTTCTTCAGCCTGTCATTGAATCGGAGAAGCAGGAAGGAACTGCCTCTGCCGGTAGGGTACTGCTTGCTACGGTGAAAGGCGATGTGCACGACATTGGAAAAAATATTGTTTCCGTGGTAATGGCTTGTAACGGATATGAGATAATCGACCTGGGGGTAATGGTTCCTGCTGAAACGATTGTGCAGCGAGCCATAGAGGAAAAGGTTAATATGATTGGACTGAGCGGTCTTATCACTCCTTCGCTGGATGAAATGGTGCACGTTGCCATTGAGCTGGAGAAGGCGGGACTTGATATACCGTTGTTGATAGGTGGCGCCACTACCTCTTCTTTGCACACGGCATTAAAGATTGCTCCTGTTTATCATGCTCCGGTTATCCATCTGAAAGATGCTTCGCAGAATGCGACGGTAGCAGCCCGTTTGATGAATCCTACTCAAAAGGAAGAGTTGGTTAAGAAGCTTTCTAACGAATATCAGCGGTTGCGCGAGAAAAATCAGGAGAAGCAGCTTGAAACAGTCTCTCTCGAAGAGGCAAAAGCCAATCGGCTGAAATTATTTTGAGGTTTTCACCGCAGGGGAAGCTGCATTGTAATCTATTCTCAGGCGGAAGAATAAACTGTTATGTCTAAAAAACGCTGTACTTCCGTTTATCCTTTGCTGTGAATCAGCTTTTTATCTTTTTCTTATACTGTTCAAACCTTGCCGTTATATCCCGAACGAAGTTGTAAGTTTCTATACCGCGGAAATAACCATTCTTACAAACCGGGTCTGTGAAGTATTCCTCGTTACTTTTCAAGAGGATAAAGTTCTCCACATTATCCCGCCATACGTATTTATTCTTGCCGTATTTTTCGGCTAATGCCATGGCATCGAACACGTGTCCGATACCGGAGTTATACGACGCCAGGACAAAATTTATCCGTTCTTCTTGGGGAATTGCCGAGAAGCTCTTGGTGGTAGCGGCGATATATTTCGTGGCAGCCTTGATACTCTCTTCCGCGTCTTGCTCCTTTCCAGGGGGAAGCCCCATGGCACGGGCGGTGGCGGGCATCAACTGCATCAATCCTTTTGCACCCGCCCACGAAACGGCGGTAGTATCGAAGTTGGATTCCGTATAGGCCAGCGATGCCAGCAAACGCCAATCCCAATTGATGTCGGGTGCGTATTTCTTAAAAAGATGGTCAAAATGAGATATTTTTCCTTCCCGCAGAGACAGGATAGGAGAGTGCGGAATGGCTTTGCTGATTTCAAAATACCGCTTCATACTTGCTGTATAAGCCGGCGATGTCATGTTCTCCTCATGCCATTTATCGGCGGCTTCCGCAAGCTGCGGACAATCTTTGCGTACGGCCCACGAAGCCCGTTGGTCGAAACTGATGGACAGTCCGATATTCAGGTTGGGATAGTAGGTGGTGTTGAGACGGGCTACATCATTGTCCGCTACGGTATACGGTATCTTACCTTGCGAAACCTGCATAATCAGGTCTTCTATCGTGATGCTGTCATTACTTACCTTGTGGATATGGATGCCGCCACCCAGTTCTTTGTCCAGATTGACAAGGCGTTCATAGTACTTTCCGGGTTTTACGTATACATCCTTTCCGATGAGTTCCGTTACATCTTTCAACGGTTTGGTACGTCCGCCTGCACGTTGTACAATGACTTGATGGGTAATCACTTCCTCACCGCAATATATCAGACTGTCTTTCCATTCTTTGGTGATGGGCAGGTTATAGGCTATGAGGTCGCCTTCGCCTGCAAGAAGCTTTTCAATCAGGTCATGTACGCTTCCGGCCACTTTAATCGTCAGCTTGACGCCGAGACTTTTGGCAAACTGTTCGCTCAATTCATATTGAAAACCCATGTCCTGACCGCGATAGATAAAGTAGGACGTGGAGCTGTATAAAGTCAATACCACCAGCTCTCCGCTGTCTTTTATCTGCTGCAAATCTCCGATTTCCTCTTGTTCTTTTACCGCATTATGATTGCCGCGGCATCCCATAACGCTGCAAAGCAATATGATTGCAATCAGCAATTGGCAATGGAGAGCTGACAATTTACGCTTGGCTGGGGAAGTATGCTCGGCCATATCTGCAGAATCGGTTGTTTATAAATGCTTTTTGATATACATCGTAAGAATATCAATCGCTATCCGGTTGTTTCCGCCTTCCGGTATGATAAGATCGGCGTATCGCTTGCTGGGTTCTATAAACTGCAGATGCATGGGTTTCAGAATACGGGTGTAACGTTCCATCACAGCCTCGGCCGTACGTCCGCGTTCGATGACGTCGCGCTGAATGACACGGATGAGGCGTTCGTCCGGATCTGCGTCTACAAAAATCTTGAGGTCCATCATGCTGCGCAGCTTTTTGTCGCATAAGGCGAGGATGCCTTCAATAATGACGACTTGTCTCGGCTCGATATGGATTGTTTCAGGCTGACGGGTGCAGGTCAGATAGGAGTAGGTGGGTTGCTCGATGCTTTCACCCTCATGCAACATGGATACGTGCTTGGACAAAAGTCCCCAGTCGAAAGCGTCCGGGTGGTCGAAATTAATATTCTGCCGCTCTTCTACGGGCACATGACTGCTGTCTTTGTAGTAAGAGTCCTGAGGTAATAATACCACTTCACCAGCCGGCAGGCTTTCAACAATTTTACGTACGACGGTGGTCTTTCCCGACCCGGTTCCGCCTGCAATTCCTATTATTAACATCCGTTTAAGTGTATATTTGAAACAAAACGAGTATTTTTGCGGTTTTAAAAAAGCAACCGTTTCAATTGACAAATATAGATATAAATCATTTAAATAACAAAGTTATGGTAAAGCATATTGTATTATTTAAGCTGAAAGACGAAGCTCCCGCTGACGAAAAGTTAGCTGCGATGAATAATTTTAAGAAAGCCATTGAAGCGCTTCCTGCTAAAATATCCGTTATACGTAAGATTGAAGTCGGATTGAACGTCAATCCTGCCGAGACTTGGAACATCGCCCTTTACAGCGAATTCGATACGTTGGACGATGTGAAATTCTACGCTGCGCATCCCGACCATGTAGCTGCCGGCAAACTCATTGCCGGGGTTAAAGAGAGCCGTGCTTGCGTAGACTATGAAGTATAAATTAAAAAACAGAAAGAAAATCAAATGAAGAAAAGTATATTCTCCATTCTTCTGCTGCTCTTCACCGTGGTGGTGCAGGCGCAGATACAAGAACCTGTCAAGTTTAAGTCGGAATTAAAGACTTTACAGGCGGGTGAAGCAGAGGTCGTATTTACCGGAACTATTGATAAAGGCTGGCATGTGTACTCGACGGATTTGGGTGACGGCGGCCCTATCTCGGCAACATTCAATGTCGAGGAGATTACCGGTGCGGAGCTTGTCGGCAAGCTGAAACCGGTAGGAAAAGAGATTGCCGCATTCGACAAGCTGTTTGAAATGAAAGTGCGCTATTTTGCAAATTCGGTTCAGTTTGTACAGAAGTTGAAGCTGACCGGCGGCACATATAAGGTAGAAGGTTATCTGGAATATGGCGCATGTAATGACGAAAACTGTTTGCCGCCTACACAGGTACCGTTCAAGTTCTCGGGTAAGGCGGAAGGCATAGCCGTTAAAGAACCGGCAACAGATGCAACAACCGATACCCGGTCTGCGCAAAAGGACGCTTCTTCCGAAACCGCTCGAGCCGCAGATACGGCTGTTATTGGCGGAGCTGAAGGAACTACCGGAATAAATGTTTCCGATAATGGAACCATAGACCTCTGGAAACCGGTTATCAATGAACTGAAAGCATTGGGCGAAACTACTTCGCAGGAAGATATGTCCTGGATTTATATCTTTATCACCGGATTTGTCGGCGGACTGTTGGCTTTGTTTACGCCTTGCGTATGGCCTATTATCCCGATGACTGTCAGTTTCTTCCTGAAACGCAGTAAAGATAAGAAGAAAGGTATTCGAGATGCCTGGACGTACGGTGCATCTATCGTAGTGATTTATGTGGGTTTAGGATTATTGGTTACCGGACTTTTCGGCGCTAATGCATTGAACTCGCTATCAACGAATGCCGTCTTCAATATCTTCTTCTTCCTGATGCTGGTGGTTTTCGCGGCTTCTTTCTTCGGAGCTTTTGAAATAACGCTTCCTTCCAAGTGGAGCAATGCGGTAGATTCTAAAGCGGAAAAGACCGGCGGCTTGCTTAGTATATTCTTAATGGCATTTACGCTGTCATTGGTATCATTCTCATGCACAGGTCCTATTATCGGTTTCTTGTTGGTGCAAGTGTCTACTACCGGCAATATGATAGCTCCGGCTATCGGGATGCTTGGGTTTGCCATCGCTTTGGCATTGCCGTTCACTTTGTTTGCACTGTTCCCGTCTTGGTTGAAGTCGATGCCCAAATCAGGCGGTTGGATGAATGTAATCAAGGTGACGCTCGGATTCCTGGAATTGGCGTTTGCACTGAAGTTCCTTTCCGTGGCGGATTTGGCGTACGGATGGCGCATACTCGACCGTGAAACGTTCCTTGCCTTATGGATTGTGTTATTTGCTTTGCTTGGCTTCTATCTGTTGGGTAAAATCAAGTTCCCGCACGATGATGACGATACAAAGGTCAGTGTGCCCCGTTTCTTTATGGCATTGGCTTCATTGGCATTTGCCGTATATATGCTTCCCGGTTTGTGGGGAGCGCCGTTGAAGGCTGTCAGCGCTTTCGCGCCGCCTATGCAGACACAGGACTTCAATCTTTATAATAATGAAGTACATGCCAAGTTTGATGATTATGACCTCGGTATGGAGTATGCCCGTCAGCATGGCAAACCTGTGATGCTGGACTTTACCGGTTACGGTTGCGTGAACTGTCGTAAAATGGAGCTTGCCGTATGGACAGACCCGAAAGTCAGTGATATTATCAATAACGACTATGTACTTATAACACTCTATGTAGATAATAAAACTCCGCTTCCCTCACCGGTGAAAATCGTGGAGAACGGAACGGAACGTACATTGCGTACGGTGGGTGATAAGTGGAGCTACTTGCAACGCGTTAAGTTCGGCGCAAATGCGCAGCCTTTCTATGTGTTGATTAACAATGAGGGGGAACCGTTGAACAAGTCGTATTCATACGATGAAAGTATTCCGAAGTACATCGAGTTCTTGCAGACGGGATTGGAAAATTATAGAAAAGAAAAATAATAGACTGAATCGAAGAAAGGATGCTGTATAAGCGTCCTTTTTTCATAATCTTTTTTTTATTTATGAAACACATTATCGACATTGACACTTGGGAACGTCGCGACAATTACGGTTTCTTCCGTACGTTTTTAAATTCATGGTATTCGGTAACGACCGAAATAGATTGTACGGAGGCCAGTACTGCGGCAAAACAATCAAAACACTCTTTTTTTCTTTATTACTTGTATGCGGTTCTTCGTTCGGCCAACGAAGTGAACGAACTCCGTTATCGCATAGACAAGGACGGACAGGTAATTTTTCATGACCGGGTTGATGTCATTTCCCCGATTGCGGTTCCGGGAAAGACTTTTTATACGGTTCGTATCCCTTATCACGAAGACTTCAAACGTTTTTATGCCGAAGCGTATGCTCTGATTACTAATATCCCAGAAGATGGTGACCCTTACGGTGCGGAAAAAACACTGATGCAGCAAGGCGATTACGATGTGGTGCATTTGAGTGCGGTGCCTAAGATGTACTTTACGTCGACTACTTATACCGTTGCCGAAGCCGGTAACGGTTGTAGCCATCCGCTAATGACCGCCGGTAAGGTGGTGCCCCGTGGAGAACGTCTGGTCTTTCCGCTTTCCATATATGTGAATCACGCTTTTGTAGATGGTTCGCATCTGGCTTCCTTTTTTGAAAAGATAGAGAAGTACTTGAAAGAAATCTCACACGAGTAAATTACTAAAATAAACAATTATGAAACGCCTGTTTTTATTGTCAGTCCTTTGTCTTCTGGTGCTTGGCATAAGCGCCCAGACTGCTAAAGAAGAGATTTTCGCGGATGTCCATCGTTCTGCCGCCAATTACTATGCTTATCCGGCGGTTACTGCCGTACAGACTGTTCCGCCTGCCGGTTACAAGCCTTTTTATTTAAGCCACTACGCCCGTCACGGTTCCCGTTTTCTTATTGACCCCGATGATTATGAGCAACCATTGGAAGTAATGCGTGAAGCCGACCGTAACGGGGTACTTACCGGGCTTGGCAAAAAAACGCTTTGTGTACTTGACAGCATGTCACGTATGGCAAAAGGAAGATATGGTGAACTTACTCCGTTGGGTGCACGTCAGCACAGGGGAATTGCCGAAAGGATGTACAAGAATTTTCCCGAAATCTTTAAAGGACAGGTTGAGATTGATGCACGTTCCACAGTGGTTATACGCTGTATTTTATCCATGATGGCCGAATGTAATCAATTACAGGCGTTGAATCCGAAGCTACGGTTCAAAAACGATGCCAGCTATCATGATATGTACTATATGAACTTTAGCGGTGATCCGCATATCAAGGAAATGCGTAAGTCACCGGAAGTGAAAGCTGCAAAAGAGTCTATCAGAAAGGAGCATATACATCCTGAACGTTTGATGAAAACATTGTTTGCCAATACGGACTATTTGAAATGGAAAGTGGATGCAGGCGAACTGATGATTTCGCTTTTCGATGTGGCAAGTAATATGCAGAGTCATGACATCGGTTTGGAACTTTATTCTCTTTTTACAAAAGAAGAGTGCTACGATTTGTGGCAGTTGAGTAACAGAGGATGGTATATCTCTTTCGGACCGTCTCCTTTGACCAAGGGAGAAATGCCGTCTGTGGAAGCCAATCTGTTGGAAAATATATTGAATACGGCAGATACCTGTGTTGTAAGGAAAGGCAGTTATGCCACTTTGCGTTTCGGACATGAATCCTGCCTTCTTCCTTTGGCATGCCTGTTGGAACTGGACGATTGCGGATACCAAACAGACGACCTTGATAAACTTGATGCGATATGGCGTAATTATAAGATTTTCCCGATGGCCGGTAACATACAGTTTGTATTCTATAGAAAAAAGGGAAGTGATGATATTTTAGTCAAAGTCCTGCTCAATGAACGTGAAACGAAACTTCCTGTTAAAAGTGATGTTGCTCCCTATTATCATTGGAAAGATGTGGAGCTTTATTACAGAAATAAACTTGAGGCTTTGAGGAAATAGTCGTTTTTTTCGGTTATAAACGACAGTCTTTAGGTAAAGAAGTCTGATATTACAGAATTATTACAGAATTAATCTTTAGCTTTGCAAGCGTGAGACTAATCTTAAATGATATATTTTGAAGTAATTATGATAAAGAAGACTTCTTGTGTATGGAATTTCTATAAATTATTGGTGGCGGTATTATTTATTGCGCCGGTTTCTCTGTATGCGCAGGATAGAGATTTTACCACCTGGGCAAGTACCGGTTTTAAATATAAAGTAAAACCGGCATTTACCCTGTCCGGAAAGTTGGAGTGGCGTACAAAAGATGATCTCAATAAGACAGACCGTTGGGGATTGGATGTAGGAGGGTCATATTCGGTACTCCCTTTTCTGAAAGTAGCGGCAGGCTACGAAATTCATTATCGTAATCGTGGAGAATCCGGTTGGAAATTTCGTCACCGTTACCATTTTGACGGAACGCTTTCCACCCGCGTACAAAGACTGAAACTTTCACTTCGTGAGCGTTTTCAACATACTTTCG
This sequence comes from Bacteroides sp. 43_46, assembly GCF_001915455.1. Classification (NCBI taxonomy): domain Bacteria; kingdom Pseudomonadati; phylum Bacteroidota; class Bacteroidia; order Bacteroidales; family Bacteroidaceae; genus Bacteroides; species Bacteroides sp. 43_46. The sequence continues at coordinate 33,488 of NZ_MNQN01000121.1, forward strand.
ATAGAGGTGGCGATGAGTTTCTTTGGCGTTCACGCGCTAAACTGGCTTATGATATTCCAAAATGCAAAATAGAGCCTTATGCTTCTGTTGAAATGTATAACGGGTTGAATCGCGGGGAGCGGTTTGATGTACAACGTATGCGTTATCGTGGTGGAGTGGTTCTTCCGTTGTCTTCCGATTGGGAGGCGGATGTCTTTTATTGCCGTCAATGGGAGAGTAAAGCACGAAAGGATATAGTAGGAGTGGCTTGTACTTATTCTTTCTGATAAAATCGGATTATCATTGTTTTTTCTTGCGGTGTTCTTTTTTCAGGCAGAAATTGAATCCCGCGTACACTTGTAATGTTCCGAAGCCGTTGTTCAGTGAGAAATTGTTCCGGTAGTAATCGTATGTTCTCCCCACAAATGAAGTACCTATAAAATATTTACTGTTATTATATACCACACCTGCACGCAGGATGAAGTCGATATTGAAATTTTTATACCAATCGTCTGTTTCTCCTTCCGCTTTTCTGATGCGTGAAGTTTTGTAAGCTACAGCCGGATTAAGCGATAAACAGGCAAGGCAGTTACGTGCAAACACCCAATTATAGGCGTAACCGAAGTTGAGGCTGATATTGGTATATTTTATATGGTTTACTTTCATACCCGGGTTCATTGTTTCCTGAATGATGTCGGGTAATTTAGTGTAATCAAAATCCAGATTGTGCGTAGATACGGAGAACCCGGCAATGAAAGAACCTGCATTACGTCGTTGGTTGGTAGACTGGCTGAAAGCGGCGGGATAAGAAAAACGTCTGTTGTTAAAGATATAATATAGATTCAATCCTTTCATTTTTACTTTCAGTCCGTTGAAATCTTCCGAATAATAGGCAGGTATGCGGTCGGAAAACCCTGTTACGTTATGTATCTTGTAGGAGTTTCCCGTACGTTTATAAAGAATATCTACTCCGAATTTGGAGCTGTAAAGGCTGAGGTCGAATTCAGTTCCTCGTTTTTTCCCGCTTTTCTTTCCGTAAAGGCCGTCTGCATCAACAGCCCATCCCAGGAAAATCCAGCGCCAGCCAAAGTAAACGCCTATTTTGTTATGTGGTTTTGGTGAGAAACGTAAACGCTGTGGTTCCGGAGTACCGCTTCCTACGGAATAGTATTCGTAATTGGTGAAATGGTCGAGCATTAGAGCGTAATTATAACGATTAGGACTGATATATGCTGTGTCGAAATCGTTGAAGTTGAGGAGTTTCTTTATAATCCTTTTGAAATTTCCCGTACGTTTGTTGCCTAAACTGTCGGATACAATCAAATTACTTTCTTCGTTTTGAGCGAACAAAGAAAGTGCCAATAACATACATATGCAAAAGCTAATCCCTCTTAGCATCCTATCATTGCTTTATTATACGAAGATATAAAATTTCCGTATAATAAAGAACGGAATATGTTCTTTTCCTTTTTTATTTCCCGGAATTTACATACGTTTGTAATATCATAACGATACCTTTGTACTTAAAATTCAGAAATGTGTATGCACGCAGCAGATATTTTGATTGATGAACATACTCTTGTCCTTCGTTTGATTGAGGGGGATGAAAATGCTTTTTGTGAACTTTATGCTGCCTATAAGAATCGTTTGATATATTTTGCCATGCGTTTTTTGAAGTCGCGTGAATATGCAGAAGATGTTTTTCAGGATGCTTTTGCGGTTGTTTGGCAAACTCGTCGTTTTATTAATCCGGATACTTCATTTTCGTCCTATTTGTATACTATTGTGCGTAATCGTATATTGAATCAGTTGCGTGATTTAGCGAATCAGGATAAGCTGCGAGAACAAATTTTTTCACAAGCGGTGGATTATACCAATGAAACAAAAGATGAGATTCTCGTTAATGATTTGCGACAGTTTATAACTCGTGCATTACAGCAGTTAACGCCCCGGCAGCGTGAAATTTTTGAGATGAGCAGAGAACAACAAATGTCTCATCGTGAAATTGCAGAGAGTTTGGGTATTTCTGTTAATACAGTACAGGAATCTATTTCTACATCATTAAGGACACTACGCACATATTTAAAAAAGAATTCTATTGTTGGTGCCGATCTTATTTTACTTTTTATATGCTTGAATTTATAGAAAGTTGTGAGACAGTTAACATCATCCTCAATAATAAGTTAACAGAATAGTACTAATGATGTTAATAGATTGTAATATAATGAGTTAATATCTTGTGGATATGGAGTTAACTTTCTATCGATGATTTTCAGAAAATCTCTATTCTTAAAAAATATTAATCAGACCCCAGCTCTTTTCTTTTAATGTGTATACTCATATATAAAAGACATAATTTTGACAAACCTTATGTCCTAAAACCATGAGTTATGGAAAATAAAGAAAATAATAAATCTCTGTTTCGCCGTTATCTGGATGATCTATATACTAAGGAAGATGCCCGTAACTTGATGAACGAGCTACAGACTTCAGAATATAATACTGAGATATTTCAAGAACTGGCAGATGATGTATGGGAAGAAGCGGCCCGACAACAATCACAAACCGATCTTGAACGAGAGCAATATAAAAAAGAGGCTCAATTATTACTAAAACATATTGAGCATAAGAAGCGTATGTGGTTGCGGCGCGTTACCCTAATGGTGGCAAGTACGGCTGCGGTGGTTTGTCTTGTTTGGGGTAGTATCAGTTATTTGAATTATATAAATAAACAACAAATAACTTATTGGGAAGCTTCTACTTCTTATGGTGAATGTAAACAAGTTCAGCTGCCGGACGGTACACAATTAACTTTGAATTCTTGCTCGCGTGTTCGTTATCCGGACCATTTTATAGGTAAAGAGCGTAGGGTGGAATTGGAAGGTGAGGGGTATTTCCGAGTGTTTCATAATGAAAAACAACCTTTTGTTGTAAATACTCATCGTTTTGATGTACGTGTATTAGGTACATGTTTCAACGTGAAGTCTTATTCTTCAGATGAAGTTGTTTCGGTAGATGTGGAAAGCGGTAAGGTACAAGTCGATTTACCTGAGGCGATGATGCGGCTGAAGGCTAAAGAACAAGTGCTGATAAATACTGTTTCGGGGGAATATAACAAAAGACATGAAGAGCGCGGTGTAGCTGTTTGGCGGAAAAGAGGTTTGCGATTTAATAGTACTCCGATATGTGATGTAGCCAAAGAACTGGAACGTATGTATAATTGCCGTATTACTTTTGCCGAAGGTCAAGATTTTAAAAATCTTATATCAGGGGAACATGACAATAAGAGCTTGGATGCTGTATTGCAATCTATTGAATATACGAGTGGCATTCATTATAAAAAGAAAGAAAATGAGGTCCTGTTATATAAAGAGTGAAAATATATTAATAAGACCCCAGCTGCTTGAAGTGAGAGTGTATTATATATAAGTTTCGTGAATATTAACCTTTAATCCTCAATAAAAATGATAATATCAACTTAAGCTATCTATTCAAAAAAATAGGAGCTGTCTCTCAGAGAAGCCCCTATTCTGTAATCCGGACAAATATTCATTCGTTTCGACCCGTGTGAATAACGTATCGCGTATTACAAACCTTTGTTTTAAATAATTTATTTAATTACTAAAACGCACAAATTTATGAATAATCTTCCTAATATTAAAAGGAAATCTGGAAATGTACATTCATTTTTAGCTTTTTTACTTTTCATATGCTTTTCATTTACAAGTTATTATATACAAGCGCAAGAAATGAAGAGTATAACATTAAACGTTCAGAACGAAACGGCAGAAAATGTTTTTAATCAATTGGGTATGCAAACAGGCCTGAAGTTCTTCTATGATCAGGAAATCGTTAATGCAGCTCCTCGTATTACCCTCAAAGTATCAAATGTTTCTTTACAGGATGTTTTGGAACGTATTACTTTGCAGACAAAATTGTATTTCAATAGGGATAATCATACAATATCTGTTGGTAAACAGAAAATCGGACAAGATACTTCGAAAGATATAAAACTGAGAAATCTCAAGGGAAGAGTTGTTGACCAAAATGGTGAGCCTATTATTGGTGCCAGTGTCTTGGTAAAAGGTACCGCTAATGGTGTAATTACTGATATGGATGGAAACTATAATTTGATAAACGTACCGGAAAATGCACTACTTGCCTTTTCATATATCGGTTATCAGACGGTAGAGCTGAAAGCAAATGGCAAAGGACTTGATAAAATTATGATGAAGGAGGATAATGAATTATTGGATGAGGTTGTAGTAGTAGGATATGGTGTACAGAAGAAACGTGATGTGACAACAGCTATTGCCAGTATACGTGCCAGTGATTTAAAAGGACAACCTGTAACTTCTATGGCTGAAGCAATGGTTGGCAAAATGCCGGGTGTGCAAGTTTCACAATCTACGGGTGCACCGGGTTCTTCTTTACAAATTAAGGTACGTGGTACGGGCACTATTACTGCAGGAACTTCCCCCTTGTATGTAGTAGACGGGGTACCTCTTGCCCAAGAGCAGCTGAACACCTTCAATATGAATGATGTAGAGTCTATTGAGGTATTGAAAGATGCTTCTTCTGCTGCCATTTATGGTTCGAGAGGATCTAATGGTGTAGTATTGATTACTACTAAGAAAGGCCAGGAAGGACGTGCTACGGTTTCTTATAATGGATATTATGGCTGGCAGACTGTTTCTAAGAAAATAGATATGCTGAATGCTTACGAATATGCCGATTTGGTAAACGATGCCCGAAATAATACCTATGTGGATAAAATGGAGTCTGTAAACCGTAAACGTATCGCTCAAAATCAACAGCCTTTAGGTTTTAGTATTACTGATAACAATGCCATACGTTTACAAAATACAGGTAATGATTATAATACGATTGTTCCGGTTGAAATCTTACCCTATCTGAGAGGTGAAAAGGGATTGGTGGATACTGATTGGCAAGACGAGATTTTCCGTACGGCGGGTATGCAGAACCATTCTGTTTCCGTATCCGGTGGAAGCCAGAAGGTAAAATATTACGCTTCTGTGGATTATTTATCACAAGATGGTGTGATTATTAACAGTGATTTTACGAGATATAGCTCCCGTTTTAATTTGGATGTAACTGAAGGAATTTTTAAGTTCGGGCTTTCTTTAAATCCGTCTGTAACGATAGAGAATGCAGTGAATGCTGATGGTGCTTATAATAAGGATGGCGGTGGTATTATTGCTTCAGCTTTACACAGTGCTCCTATATTTCCTGTTTATAATGCTGACGGTTCTTTCTGTTTTGCACAGAATGCTTGGAGTCCGGATACGCAGACAACGCTCGAAGACGGATCTATTAAAAAAGGAAATAGCCAGACCCAGGTATGGAATCCGGTAGCATTGGCGTTGTTACAAAAGGATGAGACGAAAGCATCTCGTATCTTTGGTAATGTGTATGGAGAAGTGGCTTTTATGCCAGAATTGAGGTATCGTGCCAATTTCGGTATAGATATTTATAATAGTTCGCAAGACACATTTCGTCCATCTACGATTCCTGTTGCCAATACAGAAGGTAACCCGGAGTCAGAACCTGAAGCAACGGCAAAAACTGCTAAGATGTATAATTGGTTGTTTGAGCAAACGATGACCTATAATAAGGATATTAAAGGACACTCTATTTCTGCATTGGCTGGATGGACTATGCAATATCAGCGTGACGAGAGTACATATGCTTTTGCCAACGGATTTATAACAAACAATATTCCTACCCTGAATGCCGGCACTGTAACGCGCGGAAACACGAACGCTTCTGAATGGGCTTTGCTTTCTGGTCTTGCCAGAGTTCAATACAATTATAAAGGTAAATATATGCTTACCGGAGCGCTTCGTGCAGATGGTGCCTCTCGTTTTGGTAAAGAAAACCGTTGGGGGTGGTTCCCTTCAGTATCAGCGGGCTGGCGTCTGACGGAAGAATCTTTTATGAAGTCATTGACCTTTATTGATGATTTGAAACTTCGTGCAAGTTATGGTTTGACGGGTAATTTCCGCATTCCTAATTATGGAGCGCAGGGAGAAGTAGCTTATTATAGTTATGTGTTGGGTGGAAGCAGTGCGGATGTTGTTAAGGGAGCTGCACCCAAGAGCATGCCTAACCCTGAATTACATTGGGAGAAAACAGCCCAGGTCAATGTCGGCTTTGATGCATCATTATTTAAAAATCGTCTGACTTTAGGATTGGATTTATACAATAGTAATACTTATGATTTATTGCTGGATGTTCCGGTACCGATGATGACAGGTTATCAGACTCGTTTGGAAAATATAGGAAAAGTCAATAACAAAGGTGTGGAATTCAATATCGCAACCAATCAGAAGATGGGTGATTTTAATTGGAGTGTATATTTTAATATTTCGAAAAATATCAACGAAGTGAAAGAACTTGGTCCGGGCAATGCGGATATAATATCTTCCGGTTCTGTGAGCAATGCTTATTTTATTACCCGTGTAGGTGAGCCTATCGGTAGTTACTACTTACCCGTAGTAGAGGGAGTCTTTAAGAATCAAGAAGAAGTAGATGCAACTTTGCACTATCTGGATTCTCCGACAAATTACGGTTTGGCAGATACCAAACCGGGAGATTTTAAGTTTAAGGATGTCAATGGTGACGGAGTGCTTGATATTTCTGATACAGACCGTGCTATTGTAGGTAATTATATGCCGGACTTTACTTATGGCTTTGGCGCAACGTTGGCATGGAAAGGCATTGATTTTGGCATTGTATTTCAGGGAGTTCAAGGAAATGAAATCTTAAATCTTTCCCGTCGCTATTTTTATAATCACGAGGGAAATATGAATAATTATAAAGGAGCTTTGAACCGTTGGAAGTCGGAAGATAATCCGGGTAGTGGAATGAATGTACGCGCTAATCGCGTAAGTAAAGGACAGAATGGGACGACATCTACTTGGCATGTAGAGGATGGTTCGTATTTGCGTATCAAGAATATTTCATTAGGATATACATTACCTGAAAATTGGATAAAGAAGGTTTATTTAAAATCGGCTCGTATCTACTGTTCACTCCAAAATCCATTTACATTCACTCACTATGAAGGTTATAATCCTGAAGTTTCTAATCGTAGTGCAGTGACTACCAATGGTGAGGACTATGGAGTTTATCCGTTGGCAAGAACTACATCTATAGGTGTTAACCTCACGTTTTAATCTTAAAAATACTATAATATGAAAAAAATAATAATATCTGTTTTTACAGCGATTGCTCTTTCCGGTTGTAATGATTTTATAGATTTGAAACCTATTGATTTTCCTACAGAAGAGACATTTTATACGGATGTAAAGGGATTAGAAGGAGCTATTATCGGTATTTATGATGAGTTGCAATCAAGTGACCAATATGGTTCTAAATTCATGACTTTAATGGAAGTCCGGGGTGATAATGTTAAGAATGACAATTCAGGTGCCAGTGGTGGTATTACTTATCAAATAGAGGTATTTACAGAGACTCCGGCTAATTCCAATTTGTCGGGCGCATGGCTTTCTTTATATAAAACAATTTATCGTTGTAATCTTGTACTCCAAAACACGAAAGAAGTGCAAATGACTGAAGAACAGAGGACGCAAATAGCAGGACAGGCTTCTTTTATACGTGCATTGTGTTACTTTAACTTGATACGTTTATGGGGAGAGGTTCCTATTATTACAAAAACGCAGACTGTAGCTGAAGCGCGTAATAACAAGCGTTCTCCTGTTAGCGAGGTTTATGACTTGATAATCAAAGACCTGATTGTTGCTAAAGGTTTGCCGGAAGTGTGGGATGAATCAGAACGGGGGCGTGCTACATCTTATGCAGCACATGCTTTGTTGGCAAAAGTATATTTGTATTCCAAAAATTATCAAGAAGTTGTCAATGAATTGACCCCAGTGGTTGCTGATATTAATGCCAAGCGAAACTTGTCTTTGGTACCTATGCCTCAAACTTTTCCTAATAACTTAAAGACTAGTAAAGATATAATTTTCGCAGTCCAGTATTTGAAAGGTGGTGTCGGAGAATCTGCTCATCAGAATAATCGATATAGAAATAATGATAACGGTAATATAATCTCTTTGGAGCAAACTGAATTTGAAAGTAGCGATGATAACCGGAAAGCACTGGTGGCTCCTACGGGAAGCGGGCAACGGCCGGGTAAATTTAATGCTCCGGCAGCAAATAATGAAACAAGTGCTGACTTTCCTGTGATGCGTTGTGCCGAAGTGATGTTGATGTATGCAGAAGCCGTTAATGAACTTTCTACTGTCCCTACACAGGAAGCATTGGATGCTTTGAATGCAGTTCGTACCAATGCTGGCCTTGCGGGAAAGACATTGGAAGAATTGCCCACCAAAGAAACTTTTCGTCAAGCTGTCTATAAAGAACGGCGTTTGGAACTGGCTTTAGAATGTGACCGTTGGTTTGATATTGTACGTACCGGGCAAATGGCTACTGTATTTCCGGGAATAGCTACTTATCGGCAATTGTATCCGATTCCTCAAACGGAAATTGAGAATGTAAATGATAAGACCGGTTGGCAGAATGAGGGTTATACGATTGAATAATTATTAAATTATCCGGGAGAGGTGACCCTCCCGGTTTTAAAAAATAGCAGAAATGAAAAGAATATATACATTATTATACGTTGTCTTCGTTGTATTACAGCTCTCAGCACAAAATCATGTTGAGCAGATTCGCGAAAAGCTGATAAACTGTGATTCGAGCTCTGTGATTGTAGTGGCTCATCGTGGAGATTGGCGTAACTTTCCTGAAAATTCGTTGGAGGCAATAGATAACGCTATTAAAATGGGAGTAGACATTGTTGAGTTGGATGTCAAGAGAACGAAAGACGGTGAACTGATTCTTATGCACGACCGCACACTAGATCGTACTACTACCGGAAAAGGATTGGTTTCTGAAAATACATTGAGCGATATTCGTAAGTTGAATTTGAGAAATGGTTGTAATATCCGTACTATTCATAAGGTGCCGACTTTGGAAGAAGCATTGTTACATGCTAAAGGAAAAATCATGATAAATTTGGATCAGGCAGACCTTTACTTTGATCAGATTTATGAACTTATGAAGAAAACCGGAACTACTAAACAAATTATAATGAAAGGGAGAAAACCAGTCGCAGAAGTAAAGAAACAATTTGGTAGTTATTTGGAAGATGTAATTTATATGCCTATTGTCGACCTTGATGTTGCTGGAGCTGAAAAGCAAATAGAGGCTTTTATTAAAGATATGTCTCCGGTTGCTTTTGAATTGCTATTTGTAAAAGATACAAACTTGATTCCTAAAAAACTTGCAACTACTCTGAATGGACGCTCTTTAATTTGGTATAATACTTTATGGGACACAATGGCCGGCGGACATGATGATGATATGTCTTTGCAAAATCCGGACTCAGGTTATGGCTACTTAATCGATACCTTAGGATGCCGTATTATTCAAACTGACCGGCCGGCCTACTTGCTGGACTATTTACGGAAAAGGAAACTGCATGATTGAGATGTAAGGATTACTTGAAATATGTTGAAGAATATAATAAACTTTTACAGGGTTTCACAACCGAAACTCTGTAACGAAGAATCTTTGTCCGAACCGAAACGGCGTTTGAAGCGTTTGCAATGGTCTACTTTTCTTGCCGCCACATTGGGTTATGGGATGTATTACGTTTGCCGTCTGAGCCTTAACGTCGTGAAGAAACCGATAGTGGAT
>NZ_MNQN01000122.1:0-91160 GCF_001915455.1 Bacteroides sp. 43_46
GATTTTCCATTATATTCGAATACGGCAATTAATGATTTCAAATCATCATACTTATCCAATGGCAATGTAATCACACTCCCCTGAATAGAGGCTTCCACATCATTTGCGACCTTACCTTGATTATCACTTTTCAAAATAGAAAAGTTCAGCAATTCCTTCGTTGAAGAGATTGAGGGTTCTTCGTCTTTACAGGCGGAAAATAGTAAGAGAATAGTTACTAAAATCCCTAAAGTATTGTTTAACATAGTATTAAATAAAAATGGTTACTTGGCAAATATACGATTTTGCCAAATAACCACCCGATTATTCTCTCTCTTTTTTCTAAAATTCAGTGTATCATAAAGGATATTCCTCAAAAGCATACAAAATAGTAGACAAATAACGTTCGCCTGTATCGGGCAGCAACGCCACAATCATCTTCCCTTCATTTTCCGGGCGTTTTGCCAGTTCTGTCGCCGCATAAACAGCAGCACCCGAAGATATGCCGACCAGCAATCCTTCCAGCTTCGCCAGTTCACGGCTTGTACGAATGGCATCATCATTCTGCACCCGAATAATTTCATCTACGACGGAAGCCTTGTAAGTCTTCGGAATGAAACCCGCACCGATTCCCTGAATCTTATGAGGCCCAGGCTTTCCTCCGGAAAGAACCGGCGAATCAGACGGTTCTACCGCTACCACCCTCACACTGGGGTCGCGCATCTTCAATGCTTCACCTACTCCGCTAACTGTCCCGCCAGTACCCACGCCGGCCACAAAGATATCGACTTTCCCCTCGGTATCTCTCCATATTTCCAGGCCGGTAGTACGTAAATGCATGGCGGGGTTAGCAGGATTTTCAAATTGTTGTAAGATAACAGAGTCCGGAGTTGCCGCTTTCAGTTCTTCCGCTTTGGCAATTGCTCCTTTCATACCATCCGCACCGGGAGTCAGGACCAATTCTGCTCCCAAAGCTTTCAAAAGATTGCGGCGTTCAACACTCATCGTGTCGGGCATTGTCAATATCAACTTATAACCTTTGGCAGCAGCCACAAAAGCCAGTCCTACTCCGGTGTTGCCACTAGTCGGTTCTATAATAGTAGCTCCCGCTTGCAAAACACCTTTTACCTCAGCGTCTTCAATCATCGCCAAAGCAATACGGTCTTTAACGCTTCCGGCAGGGTTAAAATATTCAAGCTTCACTACCAGGCGAGCTTTCAAATTCTTACTCTTATTATAATTACTAAGTTCCAACAACGGAGTGTTACCAACCAGGTCCGTCAATTTTCTTGCTATCTTCTCCATATATATCCGTTTTAAATTCATACGTTTTAATATATGACAAAGATAGCGCGGATTCTGTTCAGGCGAAATACCACAGATGTGGTAATTTCATACCACATCTGTCTTACAGAAAATCTGCCCGCATCGGAGTAAATGTGTCAATCAGCACGCCTGCTTCGAGACAAACACAGCCATGAGGTTTATTAGGAGCCACATAATAGCCATCTCCTGCCGATAGTATTTCTTTCTGTTCGCCAATCGTTAATTCGAACTTTCCACTTACCACATAGGTAGCCTGACTGTGATGATGTTCGTGCATTGTACCGACAGCTCCTTTTTCAAACTGCACTTTTACCATCATCAACTGTTCGTCATAACCCATTATCTGACGACGGATTCCCGGACCCGGGTTCTCCCACTTCAGTTCCTTTTCAAACTGAAAGACTTCACTACACATCTTCATATTTATCAAATATTAATCTATTAAATAAAAACAAAGATAGCCTTTTAGTCCATTGACAGCAAAATAAAGGCAGCCTTCATTAACAAATCTCATAAATTATCCTGAATATTACTCGACTTAAAACAAGATTGAGTAATGTCTTATTTTTTATGTCAGAATAATCGTTATCTTTGTACGAATCATCTGATATGCATCAATTACATTCACTATTAATCTCTCTCTTATGAACACATTGAAAACTGTCTACATAGCTACTATTATCACCGGATTATTCACCGGACTGTTCTTATCTTCTTCCGCATCCGCGCAAGATATCTCAGGAACTTGGCACGGAAAACTGACTGTTCCCACCGGGTTGCTGACTATCGTATTCCATATCAACCAAGCGGCTCAAGGAACTTATGTAACAACGCTCGACAGTCCCGACCAGGGAGCCAACGGCATAAAGACACAAGCTACCTCTTTCAGTGATTCCATATTAACTATTCAGATACCTGTTATTCATGCTTCCTACAAAGGAAAATTGAAAAGTGATAAAACGATAACCGGAACATTCACACAAGGAATGCCTATCCCATTGAACCTGGAAAAGGGAGAAGCAAACCGTCCCAAACGTCCGCAGGAACCTCAACCACCTTTCCCTTATAAAAGTGAAGAAGTTACAGTAAGAAACGAACAGGACGGAATTAACCTTGCGGGGACATTAACTCTTCCCGAAAAGGGAAATAAATTTCCGGCAGTAGTGTTGGTGACAGGAAGCGGTGCGCAGAACCGGGATGAGGAGATCATGGGACACAAGCCTTTCCTAGTCATCGCCGACTATCTGACGAGGAACGGAATCGCCGTATTACGCTGTGATGATCGTGGCACAGCCGCCTCACAAGGCAACCATGCAACAGCCACCAACGAGGATTTCGCAACAGACACGGAAGCTGCCATCAATTACCTGCGCGGCAGAAAAGAAATAAACACAAAGAAGATTGGCATTATCGGACATAGCGCAGGCGGAATCATAGCATTCATCGTAGCTGCCAAAGACCCTGCGATTGCGTTTATTGTTTCATTGGCAGGAGCCGGCGTAAGAGGTGACAGCCTGATGCTGAAACAAGTAGAGATGATTTCTAAATCCCAGGGAATGCCGGATGCGTTCTGGCAAGGAACGAAACCGTCGATACGAAACAGGTATGCCATACTGCAACAAGCAGACAAAACCACAGATGAACTTCAAAAAGAGTTATATGCAGATGTTACCAAAACCATGTCGTCCGAACAACTGAAAGACTTGAATACCGTACAGCAGATTTCCTCCCAGATAAGTTCCATGACCTCCCCCTGGTATCTTCATTTTATGAGATATGACCCGGCTAAAGCCATGAAAAAAATAAAATGTCCGGTACTTGCCTTAAACGGAGAAAAGGACATTCAAGTGGAGGCGGCTATGAACCTTACGGCTATCCAACAAAGAATCAGCGAGAACGGGAATAAGAATGTAACGGTAAAAGCCTACCCGAACTTAAATCATCTGTTTCAAACCTGTGAAAAAGGAACATTGGCGGAGTATGGGCAGCTAGAAGAAACCATTAGCCCGGAAGTTCTAAAAGATATAACAGACTGGATTCTTAAACATTCAGGAAAGAGCAATTGAAAAGGCAATCTCTATTAATAAAAAAAACCGCAATAATATTATTATAAACACAATTATTAAAATCCATAGTCTTACATACGCAGCATTGTATAAATTGACTTAAATCAAAATATTTCACACCGAACTCACTCTGCCCGATTTTGTTTTACCTTTGCACCCGCAAAAAAGAAAAAGGTAAAAAGTTACAGGTATCAGGTTAAGTTTGGTATGAAAAAGAGTCTTATCGCATTGGCGTTCGGCACCCTGGGATTAGGTATTGCCGAATTTGTAATGATGGGTATTTTGCCCGATGTGGCAAAAGATTTAGGGATCAGTATCCCTATGGCGGGACATTTCATTTCCGCTTATGCATTAGGCGTCTGTGTGGGTGCCCCCGTGTTGACATTAGCCCGCAAATATCCGTTGAAACATATTCTGCTGGTATTAGTTACCCTGATTATGATAGGTAATATCTGTGCTGCAACAGCTCCCAATTATTGGATATTGCTTGCTGCGCGCTTCATCTCCGGACTACCGCACGGAGCATATTTCGGCGTCGGCTCCATTGTTGCCGAAAGACTGGCTGATAAAGGGAAAGGTTCGGAAGCCGTTTCGATTATGATTGCCGGAATGACCATTGCCAACCTATTCGGTGTCCCATTGGGAACTTCTCTCAGCACCATGCTTTCCTGGCGTGCCACTTTCCTGTTGGTCGGCATCTGGGGAATCGTTATCCTGTATTACATCTGGCGCTGGGTACCTCACGTAGAAGGCTTGAAGGATACCGGCTTTAAAGGACAATTCCATTTCTTGAAGACTCCGGCTCCCTGGCTCATTCTCGGTGCTACGGCGTTAGGCAACGGTGGCGTATTCTGTTGGTACAGCTATATCAACCCTATGCTGACGAATATTTCCGGTTTCTCCACCGAAAGTATTACTCCGCTGATGATTCTTGCCGGATTCGGTATGGTCATGGGAAATCTTATCAGCGGGCGCCTCTCCGACCGCTATACACCCGGAAAAGTGGGAACTGCCGCACAAGCATTAATATGCCTTATGCTACTTCTCATTTTCTTCCTTTCTCCCTACAAATGGACGGCTGCTATACTGATGTGCCTTTGCACGGCAGGGTTGTTTGCCGTATCCAGCCCCGAACAAATACTGATTATCCGTGTGGCAAAAGGCGGCGAGATGTTGGGGGCTGCCTGCGTACAGGTCGCATTCAATCTGGGAAATGCCATTGGCGCTTATGCAGGGGGATTGACTGTTAGTGAAGGCTATCGTTACCCCGCCCTCACAGGTGTTCCTTTCGCACTGACCGGATTCATCCTGTTTCTGATTTTTTATAAGAAATATCAGGCCAGATACTAAAGGAGGTAACTAATTCAAAGTTAGCACATATTTACTCCTCATAGTTAATAAAGTCATGCATAACGAGTACTAATTAATAATATCCGAACAACTAAATCTTAGAGAGATTAAGATTAATTTATTTCGCTCGCGTCTTGTATCAACTCATACCATACATATTAGAATTTATCACAATTGTATTTTCTTCCCCTTTTACTTGAAAATCAATAATTTATTTTTATCTTTGTGAGAAGTGTGAGTCTTTCGTTTCTAATCACCTTCAAAAACGACGAATATGAAACAACAGTATCTGTTCGACTGCTTCTCGCAGCAAGCGTTGCAAACCCTGCATCGCTACCGTGCTGTTATGTTTAGTCCTACCCTCCGTACTATGTAAATTGCAATTTGAGATTCTTTTTTCACATTTTCTCCATTTACATAATTCAGATTCTTATGGACAAACAATATCAACCGACCCTTACCGAAGTACAGGATTGGGTACTTAAACTGTATAATACTTGTGAACAAACGATTACGAAAGCCGAACGCCTGGAACAGCATAAATATGCCGTCATGGTGCAGCGCCCGCAAGACAAGAAATTCCTCGTGAAGATGCTCGACGAATCCTCGCAAATCCGCGACCGGAAGATACTCGCCAAACGTATCAAGACTCTCCTTGACCAGTACGGTGTCCCCGAATTTCTGAACAAACGGGATGCTTTCTTATTCAAAATGTATCAGGCATTCGGACATCATTTCGACTTTATCGCTATCCCGATTATCAAAAAACGCCTGCGCATGGATACCTCGCAAGTTATTATCAATGAGGAACGCCCGCAACTCACGAAGCATCTGGCTACCCGCTTCAAAGAGAAAATCGGGCAGAACGTGAATCTTTTAGGCGAGGTGGTGCTTGGCAACGAAGAAGCCGATCACCGCTATCATCACTATCTGGAAGCTCTTGAATCACCCGACATTAATTACATCTCAGTGAAAATATCGGGAATCTACGCGCAGACACACGCTCTGAACTACGAAGAAAGTTTCCCGGAACTCGTTTCACGAATGTCCGCGCTTTATCAGAAAGCCATTGATTTTCCTTATACGGACGAAGACGGAATAAAACGCTCCAAGTTCATCAACCTGGATATGGAGGAATATAAAGACGCCCACTTCACATTGCGCCTCTTCAAAGCAGTACTCAACCTGCCGCAATTCAAGAACTATTCGGCAGGAATCGTCGTACAGGCTTATCTGCCGGATGCATACGACTTCCAAACCGAGTTGCTGGAATTTGCCAAAGCCCGCGTAGACGGAGGCGGAGCTCCTATCAAAATGCGTCTGGTGAAAGGCTGTAATCTGGAAATGGAAACGGTTATCTCCTCCCTGAAAGGCTGGCCGAACCCGATTCGTCCTTCCAAAACAGAAGTTGACGCCAATTATCTGTGCCTGTTGGAACGTGGACTGATGCCCGAAAATGCCCGGGTTTTACATCTCGGGGTTGCTTCTCATAATCTGTTCTCGATCGCTTATGCTTATCTGCTGGCTCAGAAGTACGGGACAACCGGATATATGACCTTCGAAATGCTCGAAGGAATGGCGAATCATCTTTGGAGAGCGCAGTCAATGCTCGGCAACCGGGTGATTCTATATACTCCGGTAGTGAAAAACGAACATTTCCTGAACGCCGTCTCTTATCTTGTCCGTCGCATGGACGAAAATACGGCACCCGACAATTTCCTGACTCACTCCTTCAATCTGAAACCGGATACAAAAGAGTGGGACTTCCTCGCAAAGCAGTTTGAAGAAGCATATGCTATGAAAGATCACCTCACGCATGTGTCTCCACGCGTTCAGAACCGTAATCTTCCGTACACTCCCGTCGCCCCATCGGACACAATGCAGAATGAACCGGATACGGACTTCGACTTGTCACAAAATCAGGAATGGGTGCGCCGTATCTTTGCCAAATGGAAGAAAAGCGGAACGGAAGAACCGGAAATCATTCCTTTACAGATAGGTGCGGAAACAGTAGTATGCAAAAACCGCTACAAATACCTCGACCGTTGCCAGAATGACGAGGTCTGTATCTGTGAAATGTCACAGGCGGACAGTGCTCAAGTGGAAAAGATTATCGAAATTGCCGAGACAGATCCTGCCGGGTGGAGAAAAACCACACTGGAAGAACGCCACCGGATTATGTACGAAGCAGCCAACCGGCTCGCTGATATGAGGGGTGACCTGATAGGTTGTATGTGTGCCGTAACCGGTAAAACTGTCATTGAAGGTGATGTAGAAGTATCGGAAGCGGTAGATTATGCCCGTTTCTACACGACAGCGATGAAGAAATTCGCCGCATTAGATGATATAGAGATAAAACCGAAAGGTACCATATTGGTCATTTCACCGTGGAACTTCCCGTGTGCCATTCCCGTAGGCGGTATAGTAGCCGGACTGGCGGGAGGAAACACCGTTATCCTGAAACCTGCCACCGTAGCGGCTCCGGTTGCCTGGATGTTCGCCAAAGCTTTTTGGGATGCAGGTGTACCGAAAGAGGCCTTACAAGTCATCATCACCAACCGGGAAGCGCTGAAAGTGCTGACTACCGCCCCTGCAATCAAGCATATCATTCTGACAGGAGGAACAGACACCGCCCAGAATATCGCAAGAGCCAATCCGGTAACTCCGCTATCAGCCGAAACGGGAGGCAAAAACGTCATTATCCTCACTGCATCGGGCGACCGTGACCATGCTATCATGAACATCGTCGCTTCCGCCTTCGGTAATGCCGGCCAGAAATGTTCCGCCTGTTCTCTGTTATTGGTCGAACGTTCGGTCTATGAAGACAAGAACTTCCAAAGCAAACTGAAAGATGCGGCAACGAGCCTGAAAGTAGGCAGTGTCTGGAATCCCGGAAATATTGTCGGTCCGATGATTACCAATAAGAACGACAAGTTGCTACAAGCCTTCAACCTCGAACCGGGAGAATCGTGGCTGGTTCCTCCCCGTTTCATCGATGAGAAAGAATATATGCTGGCTCCGACCGTGAAATGGGGAGTGAAACCGGAAAACTTCTCTTTCCGAACCGAGTTATTCGGCCCTCTGCTGAGTGTTGCCTGCATCGAGAACCTTGAAGAAGGAATTAAGTTAGTCAATAGCCTGGATTACGGGTTAACTTCGGGATTACAGAGTCTTGATGAAGAGGAACAAAAGCTGTGGAAAAACTCCGTAATAGCAGGCAACCTGTATATCAACCGGGGAATCACCGGAGCAATCGTCAACCGCCAGCCATTCGGTGGAATGAAACTGTCTGCTTTCGGAGGCGGTATCAAAGCGGGAGGTCCCAATTATTGTACCTGTTTTGTAGAAATCACAGACAAGCCGGACAGCCAGACTGATTACATAGACAGTTATTTCGACGCTTGTGAGGAAGAATTTATGGACCCGAGGGATGTTAATAAGCTATACGGAGAACAGAATGTCTTCCGTTACTTACCTTTGAAAAGCATGATTCTACGTCTTTTTCCGGAAGACACAGATAGAGAGGTCAATATGATCTCATACGCCTCGGAACTATGTAGAACACCTCTCACTATCAGCTTCGACCCCTCGGATGACCGTACTGCCGCACTTACCCAATATGGCTGGCCGCTTCGAAAGGAATCGCTGGAGGACTTCCTGAAAGTGATGCCGGACTATGAAAGAGTACGTACTTGTTCTCCGAATATCCCCAAATGTATGTATGAACGTGCCGCGGAAACCAATATGTATATTGTGGCAGCGCCTCCTATGAAACAGGGACGCATCGAACTTATTCGCTACTTCAAGGAACAAAGCATTTCTTTCGAATATCACCGGTATGGTAGTATTTCCGAAGTGCCGCCTTACGAATAATTAATACTAAAATCCCCTTATTCTGTGACTTTACTTTCCATACTAAAAGTAAGCCGGAATAAGGGGAAAAGACAGAAAGTATACCAAGTTTCCTTTATTAGCTCAAAAAATGATTATCTTTGCAGACTAAAAATGAACAACTTGGTAACAAACACTCTTTTTTATCCGGGTATTGCCTCCAAATCATTGTTCATATATATGTATCCTATTGATAATAATAGAAATAATAGATTAATATGGCATTGCAATGTGGTATTGTTGGACTACCGAACGTGGGTAAGTCGACACTTTTCAACTGTTTGTCGAATGCGAAAGCACAGGCGGCAAATTTCCCTTTCTGTACTATTGAACCCAATGTAGGTGTAATTACCGTTCCCGATGAACGTCTGAATGCGCTGGCAGAATTGGTACATCCCCAACGGATTGTTCCTACAACCGTAGAAATCGTAGATATCGCCGGACTGGTAAAAGGTGCAAGTAAAGGTGAAGGATTGGGAAACAAGTTCCTTGCCAATATCCGTGAGACAGACGCTATTATCCATGTACTCCGTTGCTTCGACGACGATAACGTGACACACGTAGACGGAAGTGTAAATCCTGTCCGCGACAAAGAAATCATCGACTATGAACTTCAGTTGAAAGACTTGGAAACGATCGAGAGTCGTATCCAAAAGGTACAGAAACAAGCACAAACGGGTGGCGACAAAGCTGCCAAACAGGCTTACGATGTACTGGTTCAATATAAAGAAGCGTTGGAACAAGGCAAATCGGCACGTACCGTGACTTTTGAAACAAAAGATGAACAGAAGATTGCACATGAACTGTTCCTGTTGACCAGCAAACCGGTAATGTATGTCTGCAACGTAGACGAAGCAAGTGCAGTAAACGGCAACAAATACGTAGATATGGTACGTGAAGCCGTAAAAGACGAGAATGCTGAAATACTGGTTGTTGCAGCCAAGACAGAAGCGGACATCGCCGAGCTGGAAACATACGAAGACCGTCAGATGTTCCTCGCCGAAGTAGGCTTGGAGGAATCGGGCGTAGCACGTCTTATCAAATCAGCCTATAAATTGCTGAATCTCGAAACTTACTTCACTGCCGGCGTACAGGAAGTGCGTGCCTGGACTTACGAGAAAGGTTGGAAAGCTCCGCAATGTGCCGGTGTGATCCATACCGATTTTGAAAAAGGATTCATCCGTGCGGAAGTGATAAAATACGATGATTATATCCGGTACGGTTCGGAAGCAGCAGTGAAAGAAGCCGGAAAACTGGGCGTAGAAGGCAAAGAATACGTCGTGCAGGACGGTGACATCATGCACTTCCGTTTCAACGTATAATCGCGATAACCTTGCATTTGTAATCAGCAAATTGTAATTATTATGAAGTATCTCATTGCAGGAACCGGAGGCGTTGGAGGCAGTATAGCAGGATTTCTGTCGCTTGCCGGAAAAGACGTTACTTGTATTGCCCGCGGAGCTCATTTGCAGGCAATACAGACAAACGGCTTGAAATTGAAATCGGACTTGAAGGGAGAGCACACGCTTGCTATCCCGGCAACAACAGCAGAAGAATTCAATGGAAAGGCAGACGTAATCTTTGTCTGCGTCAAGGGATATTCTGTCGACTCGATTACTGAACTGATAAAGAGGGCGGCACATGACAAGACAATCGTCATTCCTATTCTGAATGTTTACGGAACAGGACCGCGTATCCAACGTCTCGTTCCGGGAGTGACGGTACTCGACGGTTGCATCTATATTGTCGGATTCGTATCCGGTACAGGAGAGATCACTCAAATGGGAAAAATTTTCCGCCTGGTGTACGGAGCCCACAAAGGGACACAAGTTGCCCCGGGAATACTGGAAGCCGTTCAGAAAGATCTTCAGGAGAGCGGAATCAAAGCGGAAATCTCTCCGGATATCAATCGGGATACCTTCATTAAATGGTCGTTCATCTCGGCAATGGCTGTCACCGGAGCTTACTATGACGTCCCCATGGGCGAGGTACAGAAACCGGGAAAGGTGCGCGATACCTTCATCGGACTTTCTACGGAGAGTGCCGAACTGGGACGTAAACTGGGTGTAGAATTTCCCGAAGACCCGATAAGCTATAATCTGAAAGTCATCGACAAACTCGACCCGGAAAGTACCGCTTCCATGCAGAAAGACCTGGCACGGGGACATGATTCGGAGATACAAGGATTGTTATTCGACATGATTACCGCTGCGGAAGAACAAGGGATTGATATTCCTACTTACCGGATGGTAGCCGAAAAATTCACTAAATACTAATTCACCAAACCGTAAACCGTTATCCAATATGAATACCTTATTATTATCTATCAACTGGAATCCGAATCCCGAACTATTTAACCTGTTCGGCCTTTCTATCCGTTACTACGGGCTATTGTGGGCAGTAGGAATTTTTCTGGCTTACGTCATTGTTCACTACCAGTATCGCGATAAAAAAATAGATGAGAAGAAATTTGACCCCCTCTTCTTCTATTGTTTTTTCGGTATTCTGATTGGAGCACGTCTGGGGCATTGCCTGTTCTACGACCCGGGACAGTATCTGACAAGCGGTAAAGGGTTTGTAGAGATGCTGTTACCTATTAAATTCCTGCCTGCCGGTGGTTGGAAATTCACAGGATATGAAGGACTTGCCAGCCACGGGGGGACACTTGGACTGATTATTGCTCTGTGGCTCTATTGCCGCAAAACAAAACTTCATTATATGGACGTGCTGGATATGATTGCCGTAGCTACTCCAATTACCGCCTGCTGTATCCGTCTTGCCAACCTGATGAACTCCGAAATCATCGGCAAGCCGTCTGATGTGCCCTGGGCATTCATTTTCGAACGGGTAGATATGCAACCCCGTCATCCGGGACAGCTCTACGAAGCGATCGCTTATCTTATCTTGTTCTTCATCATGATTTACCTGTATAAGAATTACAGCAAGAAACTGCATCGCGGCTTCTTCTTCGGGCTCTGCCTGACCTACATATTTGTCTTCCGTTTCTTCATCGAATTTTTGAAGGAGAACCAAGAGGATTTCGAGAACAACATGATGTTCAACATGGGACAATGGCTAAGTATTCCATTCGTTATAGTCGGCATCTACTTCATGTTTTTCTACGACCGGAAGAAAAAAGTAGCCTGAACCTGATATATAAAAATCGACTGCATACTAGAAAGGCGTTTCCTCCAATCACTTAAAGGAAACGCCTTTTATACTTACAAATCGTTTTCCAGATCTCAGAAAACGTTCTATATACTATTTGTGAACACGTTAATAATCCGCTATTTTCCCCTGACTATCTTCTTTATATCATTCAACTTGTTCAGCGCTTCAATAGGAGTGAGATTATTTACATCCAAATTTAATATTTCATCGCGAATCTGACAGAGTATCGGATCGTCCAACTGGAAGAAACTTAACTGCATACCACCACGGTTCTCGCTTACTTCCGCCAACGGCTTGCCTGCTATTCCCTGCTGGCGATTATCAGATTCAAGCTGCTTCAGAATCTCATTCGCACGCTTCACAATGCTTTTCGGCATACCCGCCATTTTTGCTACATGGATACCGAAAGAGTGCTCACTACCACCACGTTCCAGTTTACGAAGGAAGATTACCTTATTATCCACCTCTTTCACCGATACGTTATAGTTCTTGATACGCTTGAAAGATTTTTCCATTTCATTCAATTCGTGGTAATGCGTGGCGAATAAAGTACGTGCTTTGGCTTTCGGATGTTCGTGGATATATTCCACAATCGCCCAGGCAATAGAGATGCCATCATACGTAGAGGTACCACGCCCCAACTCGTCAAATAGTACCAGGCTTCGGGAAGAAACATTGTTCAGAATATCCGCCGCTTCGTTCATCTCCACCATAAAAGTAGATTCACCTACGGAGATGTTATCACTTGCTCCCACACGAGTGAATATTTTATCCACCAGCCCGATATGGGCGCTCTCCGCAGGGACAAACGAACCGATTTGAGCCAACAGCGTAATCAATGCCGTCTGACGCAAAAGCGCTGACTTACCCGCCATATTGGGACCGGTTATTATGATGATCTGCTGCGTACTGCTGTCCAACATCACATTATTGGCAATATATTTCTCTCCTATCGGAAGCTGTTTCTCAATTACCGGGTGGCGGCCCTGACGAATATCCAATACGTCGTTATCCTCAATAACCGGACGGATGTAGTTATTCTCACGCGCCACATTAGCGAAAGACAACAGACAGTCCAACCGGGCAATCTGATTGGCGTTAACCTGTATCTGGGGGATAAACTCCGTCAATGCCTGTACCAAATTCGTATATAACTGCGTTTCCAGCACAAGAATCTTATCTTCGGCACCAAGAATTTTTTCTTCGTACTCTTTCAGTTCCTGTGTGATATAACGTTCCGCATTTACCAACGTCTGCTTGCGAATCCACTCTTTAGGAACCTTGTCCTTATGAACATTACGAACCTCGATATAATAGCCGAATACATTATTATAAGCCACTTTCAAACTCGGAATACCCGTTTCTTCGCTTTCCCGCTGCTGTATCTGAAGCAGATAGTCTTTTCCCGAATACGAAATCCGGCGCAATTCGTCCAAATCCGCATTCACACCGTCTTTAATCACTCCGCCCTTATTTATCAACAAAGGAGGATCATTATTAATTTCCCGGGCAATCCGGTCACGAATAGAAACACAAAGATTCAACCGCTCGCCAATACGGTTCAGACTTGCATTATCCGCTTCAAGACAAGCCTGTTTGATCGGTTCGATAGCCTGCAAAGCCACTTTCAGCTGAACCACTTCACGCGGTGACACACGTCCCACAGCCACTTTGGAGATGATACGCTCTAAATCACCGACAAGATGCAACTGTTCTTCGATCAACTCCTTAAAGTCCGGTTGACGGAAGAAATACTCCACCACATTCAGACGCTCATTGATCGGTTTCTCGTCCTTCAATGGAAAAACTATCCAACGTTTCAACAGACGTGCTCCCATTGGGCTGATCGTCCTGTCAATCACATTGAGCAGACTGCTTCCTCCATCGTTCATGCTGCCAATCAATTCGAGGCTGCGCACCGTGAATTTATCCAGCCGGACATATTTATCCTCCTCAATACGAGCCAA
Source organism: Bacteroides sp. 43_46 (assembly GCF_001915455.1). Taxonomy (NCBI): domain Bacteria; kingdom Pseudomonadati; phylum Bacteroidota; class Bacteroidia; order Bacteroidales; family Bacteroidaceae; genus Bacteroides; species Bacteroides sp. 43_46. The sequence goes on from NZ_MNQN01000122.1 coordinate 13,751, forward strand.
TGAAGTAATATGCCCGATTTGAGTATGCTGTGTCATTGTCAGGTATTGAAGAATAGCCCCCGAAGCAATAATACCGTTTTTCAAATGCTCTACTCCGAATCCTTTCAGATTCTTTGTTTCAAAATGCTTCAGAAGTTTTTCGCGGGCAGTAGTTTCCGTAAACACCCAGTCGTCCAGTTCGAAAGTGAAGAATTTACTACCGAAATTGCCTTCAAACATAAGGCGCTTGCCACGCTCAAAAAGAATTTCTTTCGGGCCGAAGTTATTCAGCAGTTTGTCTATATAGTCGAAAGGTCCTTCGGCAGTCAGAAATTCACCGGTAGATATGTCGAGGAAAGCAACCCCGCAGGAAGCCTTTCCGAAATGTACGGCGGCCAGGAAGTTGTTTTCCTTATAGTTTAATATATTATCATTGATAGAGACACCGGGAGTCACCAATTCGGTAATGCCGCGCTTCACCAGTTTCTTGGTCATTTTCGGGTCTTCCAACTGGTCGCAGATAGCCACCCGTTTTCCGGCACGAACCAATTTCGGAAGATAAGTATCGAGCGCATGATGAGGAAATCCCGCCATTTCAATCGTCTTTCCTTTTCCGTTAGCACGTTTTGTCAGTGTGATTCCTAATATTTCGGCTGCAACAATGGCGTCCGTAGAGTATGTTTCATAAAAGTCACCGCAACGAAACAGCATTACCGCATCCGGATGTTTCGCCTTCAAATCCAGAAACTGTTTCATCATGGGGGTGAGCACGATTTCTTCTTCGTTCACGGTTCTCTCCTTTTCTTTTTTTATTGAGTATATACTGTGATTATCGGAACAAAGATAACGGTTTTTCGGCAGAGAATCAACGGAATCCACCGATTCAATTATCAAAATTAGTGTTGCATACCTTTAAAAAAGAACGGAGTTTTTCTTAACAAACAGGAGAAAACTATTAAAACGTGTTATAAAACATAGTATTGCTAATTTCCCAAGAGTCCGTATCTTTGCAATGTGTTTTTCATAGTATTAGATTTAAGGTTAACAAAGGTTGGAGCAAGGCGTTGCTCCTTTTTTTATGTCCATAAGCCGGGTTTTACCACCCGGCATGTTCATTTTTGTTTTCGTGCGCATCCGCATCACGTTTCTTTTCACTCTGATAATCCCATTCGATCTCGTCAACGTATTCTTTTCCATTATATACCGCAACAGCCTTGATTTTGTTTTTTCCTTTTTCAAGTGTCACCTGGTCGAAGATATAATGTACATCCGTATATCCCTTACGAATGCCTGTCAGTTCTTTGCCGTTCAAGTAAACTTTGGGAGTTCCGATATTTGAATAAACAGTGACGGAAGTCTGCTTCCGTTCGCGGTCCGTGTTACGTCGTTGCGTCAGATAGAGTACGGGAGACTTGCTCCAGTTCGCTTTATACCAGTAGTAAGAGTCCTTCTTTATTTTCCGGTCAAAGGTCATCAGCCCTTTCAGGTTCCGGGCAGGCACACCGCCACGGCTCCACATAGGCACGGCAAAGTCGAACATGTTCCATAGATAAGAAGCAATAATATAGGGATGCTCAGCTATCACACTCCACTGATATTCATGCGTCTTGGTCTGGAAAGTTTCCGGATAATAAGGCTTTCCCCAGTTCAACGCATCGCCCAGATACTCCGTCTGATGGTCAAGGTTGGCGTCGGCTCCATATTCGGTCAACATCAATTTCTGCCAGGGATAGTCTTTTTCGAGTCCTTCCACCCACGGTTTGATGTCCTGCACTTTCTTTTCGTACCAGCCGAAATAACGGTTCATGCCTTGTATATCTGTATTCTGATTCACCGGATGATTGGCGTGACCGTAACCGTTCACGGCAACCGTGTAGCGGTCAGGATCTTCCGTCTTCGCCAGATCGTGAAGAGATTGAGTCAATGACGCTGTGTATTCGTGAGGCTGATAAACCTCATTGTGCAACCCCCACACATAAATGGAGGGATGATTGAAACTCTGACGAATCAGTTCGCGGAGTTGTGTCTGCGCATTCTCCGATTCGTAGCCTGTCACCCGGTTGACAAAGGGGATTTCCGCCCAGATAATCAAGCCCAATGTATCACAACGCGAATAAAGATATTCCGACTGCTGATAATGAGCAAAACGCACGGTCGTGGCACCGACATCCATAATTTGAGCCAGGTCAAAATCATGTTCACGGTTGGTCAGCGCACTCCCCAGGCCCCACCAGTCCTGATGACGGGTAACACCATACATCGGATATTTCTCTCCATTAAGATAAAAACCTTTTCCGGCAACAATTTCGTAATGACGAACACCCAAAGGCTGCGTGACCTCGTCAATCACCTCACCATTTGCCAACAGACGGGAGACTACTTTGTAAAGATAAGGGTCCTCCCTACCTTGCCAGAGATGAGGATTCTTTAGTTTGAATGTTGATACATAGCTTTGCGTTCCTTGCGGAGTCAACTCAAGCGGCAGACGTTGGGAAACCACCTTTTTCCCTTCCTGCGTATAAATACTGTTCTCCAGAACAAGCTGCGCAGGAGCCAGACTACCATTATCCAGCTTTACTTTAACAGTTATATCCGCCGAACGTCTTGATACATTCTTCTGAGTGATGTACACACCGGGAGAGGCGCAATCGGTCACTGTGATATTATTCTGCTCCGTAGTAATCAACCATACGGGACGGTAAATACCGCCATACACCCCAAACAAACTGTGATTGACAGGAATCACATCGGGACGGGCCGTATTGTCAGCCTTCACGATAATCTCGTTCTCAGCCCCCAGTTTCAAGGCAGTGCCTATCTCGAAAGCGAAGGCACTATACCCGCCTTTATGCGTTCCCACCAACTTTCCGTTGACATAGACTTCTGTGCAAGCCCCTACTCCTTCAAAACGCAAGAATACACGTTTACCCGCCAACTCATTTCCGAAAAACTGTTTCTTTCTGTAATAACCTACACCTTCGTAGAATGCATCAGCTTTCACTTGCATATCTTTCGCATTCCAGGTATGGGGAATTGTCACTTCCTCCCACTTGCCGTCCCATTGTGCGGAAGCACGCATAGGGTCCGTAGAAAACGGCCCTTTCTTAAATTGCCAGCCGGTATTGAAAGAAATGACATCACGTGCGGACGTATCATTCATAACTGCTCCCAGTAACAGGAGCAGAAATACAATCATATTTTTTACCATTAGATTATGAGTTCTTGTTTATCTGGCCATTTTATAAATCTCACATCCGCCCATTAAAAAAGCACCCACGCCATATACTTCAGTCATATTCCGCGTCACCTTCTTCGGATCGGCCCCGATAGGCTGTACATAACCTAATTTACCGTCTGCATCGACAGCAGAAACCTGTGCATTCCAGCCTTTTACCAGTATAGGAAGGAAAGTATCCTTGTCCAGCAGTCCCTCGTTGATTCCGTAAGCCAAAGCATAGACAATAAACGTGGTACAGCTTGTTTCGGGTGACGGGTAAGAAGCCGGATCGAGCAGACTTGCATGCCAGAATCCGTCCGCATTCTGCAATTTAGCGACACGGGTACAGAGCTTCACGAACAGTTCTTCGTAAAACTTCCGGTTCTTGTCCTTTGCAGGCAGTTCTTTCAATATCTCCGCCAGCCCGCCGAGCACCCAGCCGTTGCCGCGTCCCCAGAAAACCTTCCGGCCGTTGGCCTCGCGTTGGTCAAAATACCGCCAGTCGCGATAGAAAAGATTCTCTTCCTTGTCGAAAAGGTGGTCATACGTAGCTTTGTATTCGCGGTTCATGAATTTGATATACTTTTTATCACCCGTCAGGACGTATAATTTAGTGTAGACCGGAGGAGCCATAAAGAGGGCGTCACACCAAGTCCAGCGTTCCAGTGTCTCAGGTTTGCGATAATCCAGTTTGAAATCGTCCGTCGGCGGGTTCTTCATCACCCAATCCGTGCGGGCAATGGTAGGATTGAGCATATATTTGTTCTTATATTTCCGGTAAAGGTCGATAAAGAGTTGTGAAACAGCGATGTCGTCGGCATGATACATCCGCTTGTCCGGCTGCCAGCCGTTACGGCTTCCGATACGGGTGAGCCATTTAAAATAATCCTTGTTACCGTCTTCACGTTCCGCCAATTCCGCCCAGTCGAGCATACCGACATATAGTACGGCGTTTGTCCAGCTCAGGTCACCATGTTCGGCGCCCTTGTTGGGGTTGGCTATTTGCCAGTCGGCAACTTTCTTCATCGTTTCTTTTATTTCCGCTTTACGGAAAGGAATGTTTTGTGCTTGCACGGTGAGGGTAGACAGCAGCACTGCTACGACCCCGATTTTTGTTCTTAGATTCATTCGTTTATCGTTTAAAAAATTATGAAAGTTCGGTAGTTTTTTGGTTCCAATACCCGACAAAGTACAAATATACACCAAATATCGGATATAATTGAGGGATTTATTGGAAATATATATCCACCATGGTGGATATATAGATTCAACATATTGGGCATATATGCCCAGCGTGGTGGATATATATGCCCAATAAACAGGAAGTTAATGGTACGTTATACCATTAAGAAAACGTTACTTGCTGAAGTCAATGTCCAACGGCTCGATATTGTTTTCCGAACCGGCATATCCCGGTGTCTGATTGATATGTCCCTGCACATTTGTCGAAATAGCATTCAATGCAATCGGCCACAATACATTGTGGGGAGCAATGGTATATTCATTTCCAATCAGCGTTTTCACCCCTTTGTTATAGAAATCCGTTACATCCATAATGTGGTCGTAGAAGAAGTTTTTCTCGGAGAAATTATCCATACGGTAGGTACGTCCCTTATCGTCCGCCTTGCCGGTTTTAGCATAGATAAATGCGATACGGGTCAACTCCGTCTTACGCGGTTCTTCGTAATACAGTTCGCGGGCACGTTCGTCCAGAATCGTACGGATAGTCATCTGGTCAGCATCAAGTTCATCGGCTCCCGCTCTGCGGCGTACCTTGTTCACGTCATCGGCAGCTTTCTGGAGGCTGGTTGCATCCCCCTTCCAAATGTATGCCTCAGCACGTAACAGATACGTTTCGGCAATACGGAAAATATACCAGTCGGCCCAACCACCGCGCCACCATTTATCTTTCTGGTCGGCAACGTTGGTCTTATAATGCGGCCACCCCACCCAGTCACGAATGGTATCGTTTACCAGGATGTTTCCTTTATCGTCTTTAAAGCGAACCGGTTGTCCGTACCATTCCGTACCTTTGAGTTCAGGATTATTGTAGGTCAGGTCGGTCATTTCTATCCAGTTGCCCGGAGCATGACGAAGATCTGTGTCATCCAGTGTCCAGATCATGTGCGTATGATACCAGGTAGAACGTGCTGTACATACTCCACGACCATATTGCTCAAGATAGGGATTTTTCTTTGCATCGTTATCGGTAAATCCGTTTTTGCCGTCGGGAGTTTTAATCTCGCCGTCTTTTGCAAACCAGGGAAGCACCTGCCGTTTGATTTCCAGTCCGGCTGCCGAACGAATATCCTCACCGGCATCATAACGGTCGAGCACCATGTAAAGTACTTCTTTGTTTTCAGGCAAGGATTTATTCTCAGACTGATGCAAGTCCCAAATCACATTCTTGGTAGCGTCATTCTTGTCAACACCGAAACGCTCTGTCATTAGATAGTGCACTCCGTCATTAATGACGTTATTGGCTGATTCGATTGCATCGTCAAATTCGCCCAATGCAAGATTGATCTTTGTCAGTAAGTGATAAGCCGCAGCCTGAGTCACCATACCGATATAAACGTTGTTTTTCAGATAAGGAGCCGTACGGTCCAAATCGTTTTTCAGATACCGCAAGATTGCTTCACGCTTCGTTGAATAAAAATCATAACGTGGCCCGGTGATTTCTTCTGTGATGAACGGTATATCCCCATACTGATTCACCAGACGGTAATAACGATAAGCACGATGGAAACATGCCAATCCTTCAATTTCCTTACGTTGGTCTTCATTGTCAAACTCTGCCGTTTCCGAACGGGTCAGCAATGTATTGGCGTCTTTAATACCTTTATACAGATAGGTCCAATAGTTATTAATCTGACTTGCATTTCCTGTCAGAGAAGCACTGGGAGTAATCTGTCGAACAAGATCCTGTGGAGAGTTTGCCGCGTCAGTACGTCCGTTGACACTTATATCCGAAAAGAAATATTCGGAAAGGATACAAGGGTCGGCAGAACCCGATGTGGGATAAAAATCAAAGTAACGGACGTCACGGTTCAACATATCCGTTCCGGTCTTCAGGCCGTTGTAATCCGCAAAAGAGATCTCCGGCGTATAGAATGAAAGTGGCTTCGGGTCCAGCCAATCCGAACAACTACTTACTAATACAGCTACTCCAATCATGCAGGCAATGCCTGTTTTCTTATTATTTAGTTTCATCAGTCTGTAGATATTATAAAGTCAAGTTAATACCAAAATAAATTACTCTCGGGGTATTTGCATCACTGTTTTCCGGGTCGTAACCGGGCCAACCGGAGATATAACCTGCATTCTTCATCGTAGCATTGACGTTCAGGTTCTGAATCCGCAGCGGCTCTATCAGCTTCTTCGGGAAAGTATATCCGATTGAGATATTATCAAAACGCAGGAAAGAAGCGTTCTTGTAAATGGCATATGAAACGCCTGCCGGCTTCTTGTTGGCCAGACGCGGATATTCATTGTTACGGTTTTCCGGCGTCCAGTAGTCACGTTTAATCTGGTTCGTCACGTTCAGCAAAGCATTGTCGTTGGTAAAACGTCCCAATGTCTTTTTATGTCCGATATAGGAGTACATATTGAACGAGATATTGAAGTTCTTGAACAACGTGAAATCATTACGCATACTCCAACGCAGACGCGGCATCGTAGTTCCCTGGAATTCCTTATCCGTATTGTCATATTTGTAGTTCATGTCTTTATCCAGCAGATGAACGTCACCCGGCTGCTGACCGTATTTGGCAGCTTCTTCACGTTCTTCTTCCTGCCAGATTCCCACTACCTTGTAATCCCAGATTTCATCAATATCGTGTCCGATGAAACGCTTGTTCTTGATATCGTCCGCTTCACGCTGACCGATAACGTTACCGTCCGCATCTTTCACATCTTCCATGATTCCGTACAGGTGAGTTATCTTGTTCTTGTTATAAGCCAGGCTGAAAGAAGTACGCCATGTAAGCTTATCCATTCTGATGTTGGTAGAGTTCAGTGAAAGCTCGACACCGGTATTCTGTACCTCACCGATATTAGACATCACGGAGCTGTAACCGATCAGGCTGGGCAACTCACGGCTGACAAGCAGGTCGGTCGTAATCTTCTTATATACATCCAGGTTCGCGCTCAGTCTGCCTTTCAGGAAAGTCAGGTCCGTACCGATATTCCATGAAGTCGTTGATTCCCATTTCAGGTTGGGATTAGCCATGGTAGAAGCGTAGAAAGTGTTGGCGGTCACCAGACTGCCGGTTGCCGGATCCACATAAATGTATTTGCGCGGGGCCAACTGCATGAATGCAGCATAAGTACCTACGGCACGGTTACCGTTCTTACCCCATGAGAGACGCAGTTTACCATATTCGAACCAATCCGGACGGTGCAGGAATTTCTCTTCAGAGAACACCCAACCCAATGCGATAGCCGGAAAAGTGGCACGCGGGTTGGCAAGACCGAAAGCCGAATATCCGTCACGACGTACAGTGGCGGTAATCAGGTAACGCTGGTCGTATACATAGTGCAGACGTCCCATAAAGGCGTCTCCTGTACGGTAGACATCATCACTGGATACGTTAGGGCTGGTACCGAAACCGATACCTCCATAACCCAGTTCGTCGGTAGGCAGGAAGTTTTCATTCGTCATTTCATCATGCCAACGCTGGAACTTCTCCCAGTTGGCAAGGAAAGTAAAGTCAAAAGCGTGCTTGCCGAATGTCTTGTTCCACTTCAGCATATTATCCCATTGCCAATAGAAATCCTTCGTATGCGTACGTTCCACACGGCCGTTCTGCGAACCGGAGTCGGGAGAAGCGGCTGCCTTATGGAAAAGATAGTTTGTCCATTCAAAACGCGGAGAATAAGTAGTCTGGATAGAAAAGCCCAAAGGGAGGGTGATTTTCAGATAAAGAGCTGCATTCAAGTTCTCGATGTCATTGCGTTTATTCTGGAAAGTCGGAGCAAGCAACGGGTTGCTCTGGTTATTGTTACCGGTAGGGTATTGTTTCAAAGTCACTCCATCGTCTTCGTAAAGGCTTCCGAAAGGTGAAAGAGTAGTGTAATTGCCGGATGAACTACTGATATATCCCTCATCACGTGAAGTAAACTGTGCGTTCACACCGTAAGTAAGGAAGCTCTGTATCTTATTCTCCAGGTTGATACGTGCACGGATAGCACTGTATCCTCCGCCACGCACGTTACTCTCGTTTTTCAGGTAGTTGATAGATGAATAATAAGACATTTCGTCTTTCTTTCCTGCCACGCTGACCGTGTAATCCTGACGTAACGCTACATCCTGATAAATGACATCGCGCCAGTCTACAAGACGTCCGGCCAAATAGTTGTTGACCTCCGTATTGGTAAATTCGAGACGTGTCAGCCAGATACTTGTCGGGTCGCCTTTATCGTTTCCCATCCAGTTTGCCAAGTCCGCATTGGACATGTGTGCCGGATTGTCGAAATATCCGGTAGCTGCTTTTGAAGGATTCTTGCTAACTTCCACATCCCGGCGGAAATTGATGAAATCCTCTCCTTCGTATACTTCCGGCAAAGAGTTCACCATTGAAAGTCCCCATGTACCACTGAAATTGATAATCGGTTTCGTTGAACTTGTTCCTTTCTTGGTAGTAATCAGCACAACGCCATTGGCTGCCTTCGCACCATAAACGGCTGTGGAACTGGCGTCTTTCAATACGTCTATCTGCTCAATGTCGTTAGGATTGATGTCGGTCATCTGTCCCGAATAGATTACTCCGTCCAATACAATCAGAGGTTCAAGGGAAGATTTATCCGTACTCGTTGCACGCAGGTTGTTTTTACCACGCACCATCATGCTGGTGTTACCCTTCGTGTCGGTTTCGATACCTACCGAAAGTCCGGCCACACCCGTGCGGAGCATATCCTGAACAGTTTTCGGTTGTTCTTTTTCAAGGTCGCTGGCTTTCAAGGATGCCACGGCTCCGGTCAGGTCTTTCTTCTTCATTACACCGTAACCTACCACTACGACCTCCTCCAGTGTCTTGGAGTCTTCCTTCATTTTGATGATAGACTTCTGCCCGGCTTTCACCGTCTGAGTCGTATAACCGATATACGAGATCTGAAGCGAAGATCCGAAAGGCGCTTCCAGTTTGTAGTTACCGTCAATATCGGTAATCACACCGGTCGTTGTGCCGGCTACCAAAACGTTAGCTCCGATAATGGGCTCTCCGTTCTCGTCTACAACTTTACCGATGATTGTAGTCGCCTTGCCCGTCTGTGCCGGAGTACTCTTTTGGGGGAACAAGGCAATCTGTGTGCTGGTCACTTCAAATGACAGGTCAATGCCTTTCAGCATTTCTCCTACCGCTTTGGATACAGGAACCTGTTTCACGTTCAGGCTGACTTCCTGTTTCACATTTACTTGTGTTGCATCATAAAAGAAGGTATAGCCGCTGGTTTTCTCAATGCGTGCCATAGCTTCGGACAATGGAATTTTCGAGAAGCTTATCGTTATCATCTTCTCTTTTACTTGTGCAGAAAGTACAACGCTAAAAAATAATAGCGTTAAAAGTGCAAAATGCTTTTTTAAATTCATATTTTTGCGATATTAAAAGTTAACTGTAAGGAGGCTGCATTAAAATGGGTCAGATTTTAATGTTCACTCACTTTCTTCGGTTAATAAAAAACTTGATTTGGTAGGGGGGAAAGCCGGAAGCGGAACTTCCCCCTTATTTATTCTATATCTTCATTATATCATAGGCTCGCCTTTCTCTCTTACTTATTTGTCAAAAAATTCATTTTACCGATATTGAACTCGGATATTTGCATTGTGTGTTACCACTTATTGTTTCTGCTTCGGCAAAATCGTCAACATATTCTCATCATTAAATTCATAGTTGATAGGATGAATGCGCGACATGATTCGCATGATTTCTTCCAACGGTTCGTGCCGCAAGGTGAATGTGTATCTGTACTGTTCCTGCAATTCCGGAGACAGATTTATCTTCACATTATACCATTTGGACAGAAGAGGGCAAATCTCATTCAACGGCCTGTTTTTAAATACAATCTGATTGCTTGCCCACGAGACAGCCAACTCGATATCTCCTTTTTCTATTTGAAGCCGTCCGTTACGCTTGTTGAAAGTACCGACTTCTCCCGGATGCAGAAAACGGGTTTCCGCTTTCGTCTCCAACGACACCGAACCTTCTTTCAGGCTGACAAATGTATTTTCCGAACCGAGAAAGGATTCTACATTGAATTTTGTACCGTGTACGGTGATTTTCATTCCTTCGGTTTCAACGACGAAAGGATGATCCTTATCGTGGGCCACATCAAAGTAAGCCTCTCCATTCAACCGGACATTTCTGTTTTTCGAATAATAATTCGTATTATAAGTAAGCGAAGTAGCCGAATGAATCCATACATTCGACCCGTCCGGCAAAGCTACTTCCGATTTACCTCCCCAATTGGAATAGGTTTGTTGCGCTATTTCCGGCTGACCGATCTTTATACCTATATATAAAGAAACGGAAAGGAAGACAGCCACAACTACGCAGGCAGCCGCAACATAGCGTTGAAAACGGGGGAAAGCCCACAAACGAACAGGTTGTTCCTTATCTTTGAGATTCACTTCAACTTTATCTTCAGACCTTTCCATATCTTCAGCTTGTCTCCGTTCAGCCTCCTCACACTCCTCCATGCGTTGCATCAACTCTTTCCAGTAAAAATCTACGTCCGGCGTATAATTGATAACTTTAGCACGCACCTTTTCCCAAACTCCCCGAAGTTCTTCATACACCTTCCGGTTCTCATCGATAGACACCCACTCCTCCAAGTGCTTTTTATCAGCATCGGAGATGTCTTGTTTCAGGTCGGAAATGATTAACTCCCAAGGTATTTCTTTTTTCATGCTTCGCTGTCGTTTTTAACTGTTACCGATACTAAGACACAAAAAACGAATCATACCCTTATTCAGAAAAGCATTTTTTTAGTTTCTACTAAAAAAATATTCTTTAACTTTGCAACGTCTCACTAACCTAATTACAAACACTATGGACGATATGTTCCTTTTGCAATTGATAAAGAATGGTGATAAGCAGGCGTTCAAGTACGTCTTCGATACTTATTTCACTGCTCTTTGCCGCTTTATGTATTTGTATTTAGGAGATACACAAGAAGCGGAAGATATAGCAAGTGACATCTTTGCGTCCGTATGGGAAAACAGAAAAAAACTTGAAATCAGGCTTACTTTCAAAGCTTATCTTTTTCAGGCTGCCAAAAACAGGTGTCTGAACGCTATGCGGGACAGAAAGGCTACTGTCTCACTGGACGATATCAACGGACAGGACACTCCGCAAGTAAGCATCACCGATTCACTGGAAACAGAAGAACTGAATAATTTAATTCAGGAGGCTATCCTGTCACTTCCCGAAAAATGTCGTGAGGTATTTCTGCAAAGCCGCACGAAGAATCTGACAAATCAGGAAATCGCGGAGTCAATGGATATATCTGTCAAGACAGTAGAGGCACAAATCACGAAAGCGCTGAAACAAATCCGGAAGTTCTTGGGTACACAATATCAATATTTGTTCTAAGTTTCCCGGCAGATAAAAGATGGAATGATCCTACTTCTTTTCCGCCAGATAAACCCCTAATATGATGCAAGCCGCCCCCATTAACGTAATCCATGTGATTTGTTCGTGGAGAATGAGCACCGAAGCCACCATCGTCACCAACGGATTCAAATAGATATAATTGGAGGCCCGCATCGTTCCCAGCTGTTTCAAAACCACATTCCAAAGAATATAGCAGATCAAAGAAGCCAGGACTGCCAGGAACAAGAGATTGGACAATACGAGCGGTTGCAGAAGCACATCAAAATCCGGTTGCAGCGGATGAAGAAGAAAAGCGGGAAGAATAGTCAATACCCCATAGAAAAATATCTTACGGGTAATAAATACCGTGGGATAACGTCCCGTCATCCGCTTTATTACCAGACTATAAAAAGCCCATGACAGAGCCGCAAGCAAAGTGAGCAAATCACCCACAGGAGAGAGCTTCAACACCACACTTCCGTTAAAGACGACCAGCCCTACGCCAATCAGGGCCAACAGCGAACCATAGATCAGCCCTTTCGTAGCCTTCTCACTCTTATAAAAGATCAGGGAAAGAATCGTAGTCAGCAGAGGAGCCGTGCAAATGATGAAAGCAACATTGGAGGCTTGGGTAATCCCCAAAGCTGTATTTTCTGTGAAGAAATAAAGCGATCCGCCGAATACGCCTCCCGCCACCAACCAAAGCTCATCTTTCAAATTATCGGCAAACAAGTGTTTTGGAGAAATCGCCCAAATACCTATATAGGCTATCAAAAAGCGATAAAAGAAAATTTCCTGAGGAGTGAGTCCGTGATTAATCAATACTTTCGTTGCAATAAAGGTCAGCCCCCAGATAGCAACCGTCAGTATGGCAATCAGATGATAGTATCCGTGCGTCAGTTTCATACTTATACTTTTAATAATGCCGCAAAGATACAGGGAATCACGAAAATATATACCGACTCTTATGAATATATTTCAGACAGAATCTCGACTAAACAAAACTATAAATAGTCACTTCCTGCCGAAGCACCCGGTCACTGTCAAATAAAATACCAATAAACGCAAAGGGTTCATTGTATAAACAAATCTTACCAAATAAGGAAAAAACTAAAAATCGGCAAATCCTCACGATATTTCTTCTTTACACTTTATCACCGATATTGCATAAACCCGCTTCGAGTTTTTAATAAATAATGAAATAGTTTATTATAAACGGTTCCCAAGTTTATTAAAAACTATTTTTAGGCACTTTCAGTTACTCAAATCGAATTATTGCAACAAAAATGGGCAAGAACCTTCACAGTTTCTTGCCCATTCGTTATCCTCATATGCAATTTTGCACATTCACCTATTGAACCTATGTAATAATACTTATATATTTCATGATTACTTTTCTGTTTTTAATTTCCCCAAATATACGAAATAAAAACGAGAAAGTCAATAGGTAAAGCGTGGTTATCTGAAAATAAACACGTAAATTTGTGCCTCAAATTAGAAATAACAGTATAAATCACTATAAATAAAAACTTTATCACTATGGAGTACAATTTCAGGGAGATTGAAAAGAAGTGGCAAGCAAGGTGGGTGGAAGAGAAAACCTACCAGGTTACGGAAGACGAATCGAAGCAGAAATTTTATGTATTAAACATGTTCCCCTATCCTTCAGGAGCCGGACTACACGTAGGACACCCGCTGGGATATATCGCTTCGGACATTTACGCCCGTTACAAACGACTGCAAGGCTTCAATGTACTCAATCCGATGGGATACGACGCTTACGGCTTGCCCGCCGAGCAATATGCTATCCAGACCGGACAGCATCCGGCCATCACTACCATCAACAATATCGACCGCTACCGCGAGCAACTCGACAAAATCGGTTTCTCTTTCGACTGGAACCGTGAAATCCGTACTTGCGACCCGGAATATTACCATTGGACACAATGGGCTTTCCTAAAAATGTTCAACAGTTATTATTGCAACGACGAGCAGAAAGCACGCCCTATCGAAGAACTGGAAAAAGCCTTTGCTGTCTACGGAAACGAGGGACTGAATGCCGCTTGCAGTGAAGAAATCAGTTTCACCGCCGATGAATGGAACGCAAAAAACGAAAAGGAAAAACAGGAAATCCTGATGAACTACCGCATCGCTTATCTGGGCGAAACAATGGTAAACTGGTGCGCTGAATTAGGAACGGTATTGGCGAATGACGAAGTAGTGGACGGCGTCAGCGAACGCGGCGGTTTCCCCGTCATCCAAAAGAAGATGCGCCAGTGGTGTCTGCGTGTATCCGCCTACGCACAACGTTTGCTTGACGGACTGGATACTATCGACTGGACAGATTCTCTGAAAGAAACTCAAAGAAACTGGATCGGACGCTCGGAAGGTGCTGAAGTTCAATTCAAGGTAAAAGACAGTGATCTCGAATTTACAATCTTTACCACCCGCGCAGATACCATGTTCGGTGTTACCTTTATGGTGTTGGCCCCGGAAAGTGAATTGGTGGCACAATTAACCACTCCTGCACAAAAAGCGGAAGTAGACGCTTACCTCGACCGTACTAAGAAACGTACGGAACGTGAACGTATTGCCGACCGCAGCGTTACCGGTGTATTCAGTGGTTCGTATGCGATCAACCCGTTCACAGGCGAAGCAGTACCTATCTGGATCAGCGACTACGTATTGGCCGGTTACGGAACGGGAGCTATCATGGCCGTACCTGCTCACGACAGCCGCGACTACGCCTTTGCCAAGCATTTCGGATTGGAAATCCGCCCGTTGGTAGAAGGTTGTGATGTCAGCGAAGAAAGTTTCGACGCCAAAGAAGGTATCGTCTGCAACTCTCCGCGTCCGGACGTCACTCCTTACTGTGACCTCTCCCTGAACGGGCTGACTATCAAAGAAGCAATTGAAAAAACCAAGAACTATGTAAAAGAACATAATCTGGGTCGCGTGAAAGTAAACTACCGTTTACGTGACGCTATCTTCTCACGTCAACGTTACTGGGGTGAACCCTTCCCGGTTTACTACAAAGACGGAATGCCTTATGTAATCGAAGAAAGCTGTCTGCCACTGGAACTTCCGGAAGTTGCCAAGTTCCTGCCTACCGAAACAGGCGAGCCTCCATTGGGACACGCTACGAAATGGGCGTGGGACACAGCGAACAAATGCGTGGTAGAAAACGAAAAGATTGATAATGTAACCGTTTTCCCATTGGAACTGAATACCATGCCGGGATTCGCCGGCTCTTCCGCATATTATCTGCGCTACATGGACCCGCGCAATCATAAAGCATTGGTTGACCCGAAAATTGACCGGTACTGGAAGAATGTAGACTTATATGTAGGGGGTACCGAACATGCTACGGGACACTTGATTTATTCTCGTTTCTGGAATAAATTCCTTTATGATATGGGTGTATCCATAATGGAAGAACCATTCCAAAAATTAGTAAACCAAGGAATGATTCAGGGCATTCCAAAAATTAGTAAACCAAGGAATGATTCAGGGGCGCAGTAACTTTGTATATCGTATGATTTTAGTTAGAAAAAATAATATGTTCAACGAAGTTGCTGAACTGATTGAACCCACCAATATATATGTATCTTATAACATAGTAAAAAAGGTAGAAAGTATTGACAACATTGACAAAAAAATCCAATATATTTCCTCTCTAAATTGCCAAAAAGATATTGAAGGAACACATATTATCAATTTTCAACAGCTTCACGTAGACGTTAACATCGTATCCAATGACATTCTCGACCTGGAAGCATTCAAGGCATGGCGTCCCGAATATAAAACGGCAGAGTTTATCCTCGAAGACGGAAAATATGTCTGTGGTTGGGTTGAAAAGATGAGTAAGTCAATGTTCAACGTTGTCAACCCGGATATGATTGTTGAGAAATACGGTGCGGACACACTTCGTATGTACGAAATGTTCCTCGGCCCGGTAGAACAGTCCAAACCCTGGGATACAAACGGTATCGATGGTGTACACCGCTTTATCCGCAAATTCTGGTCGCTGTTCTACAGCCGCACGGATGAATATCTGGTGACGGACGAACCGGCAACGAAGGAAGAACTGAAAAGCCTCCACAAACTTATCAAGAAGGTGACCGGTGACATTGAGCAGTTCTCTTACAATACCTCTATCAGTGCATTCATGATTTGCGTAAACGAGCTTTTCAACCTGAAATGCAGTAAGAAAGAGATTCTGGAACAACTCGTCATCACGCTTGCTCCTTTCGCTCCGCACGTTTGCGAAGAATTGTGGGACGTACTGGGACACGAAACTTCCGTATGCGACGCCCAATGGCCGGCATACAACGAAGAATATCTGAAAGAAGATACAATCAACTACACGATCTCTTTCAACGGAAAGGCACGTTTCAATATGGAATTTGCTGCAGATGAAACTTCAGACGCCATCCAGGCAGCCGTATTGGCTGACGAACGTTCACAGAAATGGATCGAAGGAAAGACTCCAAAAAAGATCATCGTCGTTCCGAAGAAGATTGTAAACGTTGTTATTTAAACAGGCATTAAGTAATAAGTATTAAGTATCACCACGGCTATGATTCAAATATATATCCGCAAGGTGAATACTTAATACTTGATACCTGATACTTTGACACCTAATACTTAAAATCAATGCATAAACTAGCAAAAGCGGGAATAATGAGAGAAGTGAAAGATTATGCTTACATCACTCTCGGACTAATCAGCTATTCTTTGGGCTGGGCGGCATTCTTACTGCCCTATCAGATAACGACCGGAGGAACTACCGGTATCAGTGCTATCATCTACTACTCAACCGGATTCCCTATCCAATGGTCATATTTCATTATCAACGCCGTTCTGATGACATTTGCTATCCGGATATTAGGCCCGCGATTCAGTATAAAAACGACGTATGCTATCTTTATGCTAACTTTCCTGCTCTGGTTGTTCCAACTACTGGTCAACAATTATGTGGAAGTACCGGACATGACAGCCGACGGTAAACCGCTACTGCTCGGTCCCGGACAGGATTTCATGGCCTGTATCATCGGTGCCGCCATGTGTGGCGTAGGTCTGGGCATTGTGTTCAACTATAACGGAAGTACGGGAGGAACAGATATTATCGCCGCCATAGTTAACAAATATAAAGATGTGACACTCGGAAGAATGATTATGATTTGCGATGTATTCATCATCAGTTCCTGTTACTTTATATTCCATGACTGGCGTCGTGTTATCTTCGGTTTCGTCACCCTGTTCATCATTGGCGTCGTGCTCGACTGGATTATCAACAGTGCACGCCAATCGGTCCAATTCTTCATTTTCTCCAAGAAGTATGACGAAATAGCCGACCGTATCATCAAAGATGCCGATCGCGGAGTAACCGTGCTCGATGGCACAGGCTGGTACAGTAAAGCCAATGTAAAAGTACTGGTAGTACTTGCCAAGAAACGCCAGTCACTCGACATCTTCCGTCTGGTGAAACGTATCGACCCGAATGCTTTTATCTCCCAAAGTTCAGTTATCGGAGTATATGGCGAAGGATTCGAAAAACTGAAAGTAAAATAACCGGTTCCAAGCTTTGATTGGCCCGATAAGTATTGAACAACCCCGTTAAAAACAAAATAAGATGATGAAACGCAAACTGGTATTTGCTACCAACAACGCTCATAAACTGGAAGAAGTAGCCGCTATCTTAGGAGACCAAATAGAACTGCTGAGCCTCAACGATATCGGTTGCCATACGGATATTCCCGAAACAGCCGAGACGCTGGAGGGAAATGCTCTGTTGAAATCGTCGTTTATCTTTAAAAACTACGGCCTGGATTGCTTTGCCGATGATACCGGACTGGAAGTAGAAGCCTTAGACGGGGCCCCCGGAGTCTATTCCGCCCGCTATGCAGGCGGCGAAGGACACGACGCCCAAGCCAATATGCTCAAACTGCTTCACGAACTGGAAGGCAAAGAAAATCGCAAAGCACAATTCCGTACTGCCATTTCGTTGATATTGGATGGAAAGGAATATCTTTTTGAAGGAGTGATAAAGGGCGAGATAATCAGAGAAAAACGGGGCGATTCGGGTTTTGGTTATGATCCCGTGTTCAAACCGGAAGGCTATGAACGGACGTTCGCCGAACTGGGAAATGATATCAAGAATAAAATCAGCCACCGTGCACTGGCTGTGCAAAAACTATGTGAATTTCTACAAAACTAATTGTATATATCCTTTTAAAACATAAAACACAATGAAGAAAATTACTTTATTTACTTTCCTTACGATCCTATTATGTACTTCATGTGTAACGAAAAAGAAGTTCATGCTTGCAGAGCTGGCAGCTACCGCAAGCAAAGATAGTTTGCAAGGACTACTGACCGACTGCCGTAACACGGGCAACCAAATGTCGGTACAAATCAAAAACCTCATGCGTGATACAACAAAAATGGGAAACAGTATCCGCCAGTATCAAAGTATGCTGAATGTGAACATGACCGAACAGGAAAAACTGAACGCCCTGTTGAACCAGAAGAAAAACGAGTTGAACGAAAGAGAGCGTACTATCAACGAGTTGCAGCAGATGATCAATGCGCAGAATGAGAAAGTCCGGAAACTGTTGAGTAGCGTAAAAGATGCGTTATTAGGCTTCAGCAGCGATGAACTGACCGTTCGCGAAAAAGACGGAAAAGTATATGTGGCAATGTCGGATAAATTATTATTCCAATCAGGAAGCGCCCGTCTGGATAAGCGTGGTGAAGAAGCTCTTGGCAAATTGGCCGAAGTACTGAACAAACAGACGGATATTGATGTGTTTATTGAAGGACATACGGACAATAAGCCTATCAACACTGTACAATTCAAGGATAACTGGGATTTGAGTGTGATTCGTGCTACCTCCGTCGTACGTATTCTGATTAAAAACTATAACGTGAATCCTTTGCAGATACAACCGAGCGGCCGCGGCGAATATATGCCTGTCGATGACAACGAAACGGCAGAAGGCAGAAGTAAGAACCGCCGTACGGAGATTATCATGGCTCCGAAGTTAGACAAACTGTTCCAAATGCTCCAAAGCACGGAAGAGTAAAATTAAAAATTCTTATATCGAAAAAGAGGCTGACCTAACGTTAGCCTCTTTTTCGATATTTAGTGTTTCAAGCCATTAAACTATCTATTTTTTAGAAGGATGTGTCATTACCCGCGTTGAACGGATAATGACGGGGGAAACATCACTTCTTTAATGACTGGTGTCCATCAATTGGAAAAGCTTTTCCCGCCCATGCCTTTTGAGATGTCCATTCCTCGGCCGGATCACTCCAAAAAGGATGATCGGCAGGAAGACCCAAAGGCAAGAAAACGAGTGAAGTCATATACAAGCTACCATTATTAGTATAATAGTTGGCCAAATCCGGCTGATGTCCCGCAAAACCAAGTGCCAGGAATCCTTTATCATCAAAATTTCCATCTACTGAAAACATATTTCTCATCACTGCACTTAATGCACTCCGGACTTGTCCGTTAGTCAGTCCTTCAGGAAGGCCATATTTCCAGGCAGCCAATGCCAACGATTGGAATGCTCCCATACGATAGACTACGGAACGCCCGAAAGCCGGGAAGGTACCTTCCGGAGAAATAAGACGTTCGATGAAGGTATTAAAACGTTGCATACGACTGATTGCCAGCTTATAACTGATTGGGGTAGGAAAACGGTTCTTGCTGCACGTTTCCAGTATCTCGACATACATGGGATGAATAACGAAAGAATTATAATAATCCAACGAAAATTCCGCTCCGTCGGAATACCATCCATCACTAAGATACCATTCATTTATTTTATTAAGGCCGGTAGTCAAGGCATAACCGTCAGGTTCTTCACCGACGGAAAGCAAGAAAGCCTCTACCATGTCACGAAACAGTAACCAGTTATTATAGGCAGGACGGATGACACGCACCTTCTTAAAACATTCAATATAACGTTCTTTTGTCGTATCATCCAACTGTCCCCAAGTGGCCTTAGGAGCACGGATGAAACTTTCCGCAAGATAAGCGGCATCTACCAAAAGCTGCTGATGTCCTTTCCACAGCAAATAATCCGGACTCTGCGGGTCAACAGCATTTTGATAAGCCTTCAAAGCCCACTCACGTATTTGCTTGCGTTGCTTTCCTTCTGCCGTATCATCATCAGGCAGCTCCAGCCAGGGAGAAATGCCTGCCATGAGCCGACCGAATGCTTCCATATAAGCCACCCGCTTGTCTCTTCCGTCCCACGTAGGACTCAACTCCAGTTGCATATTCTTTTGCAACTCGCCTTTACTCATATTCTCCAAAACGGGTTGCGCTATTTTATAACATAAGTCAACCCACTGTGTTCTGTCGTTCACCGGTTGATTCTTTTTCTTATCAGCGGCATTTACACTCAGGAAACAAAAAGAAATAAGAGCTAATAAAACAATTCTCATTTTCATAATCATTCTTTTTAAATGGCAGTTTTTTCAATATCCGTTTTACGTTTCAAAGCTTCCAGATAATAATAATCCGCATAGTTCAACGGAACATCCACTTCGCTGTTATGAGGAATACTACCTACACTGTGCATCAGGATAAACCGTCCGTTTTCTCCCAATTTGGCAGTATAGCTCTCTGATGCAAGCGACTCCATTATTTTGTCGGCATACGCCCGGTAAGAAGCAGCGTCCGGCAGGTCATAAGTACTCATCTCATATAAGGCGGATGCTATGACAGAAGCCGAAGAAGCATCTCGCGGGGCGGCAGGAACATCGGGCGCGTCCATATCCCAATATGGAACAAGGTCCTCCGGCATATTCTTAAGATTTTTCATAAATTCGAAAGTCTTGATTGCCTGGTCAAGGTAAGTACGATTCTTTGTTTCTCTATAACATACGGTATATCCATAGATCGCCCATGCTTGTCCTCTAGACCAAACAGATTCATCGGAATAGCCTTGAGCAGTCTGACGATGACGTACGGTTCCGTCCTCAATACTGTAATCAATAACGTGATAACAGCTTCCGTCCGGGCGGAATTGCTCTTTCAATGTACGGTCTGCGTGCATCACCGCTACGTTATAGAAAGTAGAATCACCGGAAAGTTTGGTTGCTTCAAACAACAATTCAAGATTCATCATGTTGTCTATAATCACAGGACATTCCCAGCCCCGTTTCGACTGCCAGCTATTTCCTTTCACATCCCAGCTTTGAATCACTTGAGGCTTTTCACGAAAACGGGTACAAAGAGATTTTGCTGCTTGGATCATTACCTCCTTATAACCGGGTTTATCAATCAGGCGCAAGCCATTGCCAAAGCTGCAATTAATGATAAAACCAATATCGTGATGCCAAGTAAGATTTTGTGCTTCGCTAATAGCCTCGGTATATTTCTGGGCAAGCGGAAGCAAAGCAGTGTCGCCTGTCAGTTCATACAAATACCATACACTGCCGGGGAAAAAGCCGCTCCGCCAGTCAGCGTATCCGCAATAATAGACACCACCCTTATTATTGAGCGTCACCGGATTCAGAAATCTGCCGCTACTTTCAATAGTATCAATTTCCAATCCAATTTGAGCGTGTGCGTTTTCAATAGCTTTTTCAACCCATGTTTGTTTCTCGACAGCTCTTTGGGTGCAAGATGTGGCTACCACAAGAGCAGTACATCCTGCAAGAATAGAGTTTTTCAATTTCATGATATAGATTCTTTATTATAAATGAATAATTTCCTTTTCTGAATGACCGAATACATATAATTGTATAAAATAATGAGAACACAAATATAAGTATTTTTTCTATCATCTAATTAAGATATTAATGTATGGCAAAATAGCACCATTTATTTTTATCTTATCTGACTAAATTGTCCTCAATAGTTGCATCTATTTTCCAAATCATCCAAATCAACGGGGAAAATATTGATTAATACAGATATAATTTTCATCTTTGCCTGCGACATAATAATCATACAACATCATGAAGAACATTAAAATACGCTTTTTTATTTTATGCCTTTGTCTGTCAGTAACAGGATATACATCCGCATCCGCCCGAACAGAAAAAGTAAAAACGGATATAGACTGGCCTGCTTTCATGCAAAAACAAGATTTGATCTGGGAAATACTGCCCGAATACTGGTATGAATCGGCTTATATGGGCAACGGTATGTTGGGACTTATGATTTATAAGGAACCGGGACAGAACTATATCCGGTTTGAAACCGGCAACTGCTCGGTACACGACCACAAAGCGGGA
Source organism: Bacteroides sp. 43_46 (assembly GCF_001915455.1). Lineage (NCBI taxonomy): Bacteria > Pseudomonadati > Bacteroidota > Bacteroidia > Bacteroidales > Bacteroidaceae > Bacteroides > Bacteroides sp. 43_46. Next base: position 35,798 of record NZ_MNQN01000122.1, read on the forward strand.
TCGGACTTATTTGCCATTCCCCGACTGCTCACCGGGCACTTCGCCTTACATCCTGAAGGTACAATCGTAAATGGAACGATGCATCTTGACATCTGGAATGCCGAAACAAAAGCAGAGATAACCACCACAAAAGGAATCATCCGTCTGCACGCCTATGTACACGCCAATGATATGGTAATGCTGGTTCAGACTAACGCCACCGATGGAGAGAAAAACTTCCGTTGGGAATGGATACCTGCCTCCGCCCAAAGCCCGCGATATCTTTATGCAAAAGGAGAAGGAAAATGGATAAAGGTGCCTGAAGACTACTCTCTTAACCCGGCACCGGAGGTAAAACCGGAAGTATCCGTTCAGAAATTGCGGGCAGGAGGTGAAACAGCCGTTGCATGGAAAGAAACCCGAACTAAAAAAAATGAACGCACATACTGGATTACCGTAACTCATTCGTATCCCGAAGCCACGGCCGAAAAGGATGCCGCTCAAATTTTGGATAAGGCATTAGCAACAGGAACCGGAAAATTACAGAAACAACACCGTACCTGGTGGAATCATTACTATCCGAGCAGTTTCCTTACGTTACCGGATGGTATGAAAGAGAATTTCTATTGGATACAGATGTATAAGCTTGCCAGTGCCACGCGCGGCGACCGTGCACTAATAGACAACACCGGCCCATGGCTGACCGTCACTCCATGGCCCAATGCATGGTGGAACTTGAACGTACAACTGACCTATTGGGCACTCAATGCATCCAATCATCTCGATTTGGCAGCCTCTCTGGAGAATGCTATTTACAACAATATAGAAAACCTTAAGAAAAACGTACCGGAAGCCTATCGCAAAGACGCATTGGCAATAGGACGCTCGTCAAATCTGGTATGCGAATCCGGCGAAATCGGAATCCCCGGTGTGGACAAAGCAGCGGAAGTCGGGCTTTTGCCTTGGGTATGCCATAGCTTATGGTTGATTTATCGCCACAAAATGGATGACGAGCTATTACGCAACAAACTCTTTCCTGTACTTAAACAAGCTATCAACTACTACCTGCACTTTACCTACAAAGGAAAAGACGGCAAGATACATCTGCCCCAAACATATTCTCCGGAATATGGCAGTGCGGAAGATTGTAACTTCGACCTGGCATTATTATCTTGGGGTTGCCGGACATTACTTGAGATTACCGGCCGGCTGAACATAGACGATCCGCTTATCCCGCGTTGGAGAACGACTTTGGAGGAACTTACACCGTTCCCCACAGACCCGGCCAACGGGCTTATGATAGGACGGGATGTTCCTTATGCTTTCTCGCACCGCCATTATTCGCATCTATTGGCTGCCTATCCTCTATATCTTATCAATAAGGAAAATCCCGAAGAATACGACCTCATAGAGAAATCACTCCTCTATTGGCAAGGCAAATCCGGGGCACATCAGGGATATTTATGTACGGGAGCATCCTCTATATCATCCGCTTTGGGTAAAGGCAATGAAGCGCTTACATACCTTGACAAGTTGTTTACTAAATTCTTATCTGTCAATACACTTTATCGTGAATCGGGCCCGGTCATAGAAACACCATTATCTGCCGCCCAGTCTATCCATGATATGTTGCTTCAAAGTTGGGGAGGAAAGCTGCGCATCTTCCCTGCCGTTCCCGACAGTTGGAAAGACATTGCTTATAAAGACTTCCGTGCTGAAGGTGCTTTTCTTATCACTGCCAGCCGGAAAAACGGTAAGACTGAGTTTATCACTATCAAAAGCCTTGCAGGCGAACCTTGCATTGTAGTGACTGACATATCTTCACCTGTCTTCAAAGGAAAACGCCAATTTGAGGCCACAGCTTTATCCGAATCTATGTACAAAATAGATTTACAGAAAGGCGAAGAAGTAATCATTTACTCCAAAGGTACTCAGCCGGACTTCACCATTCGTCCTGTGAATAATAGCAGAACGAATTGTTTCGGAAAAAAGAAACAGTCCTGAATCAGTCTGCCTGTTTCTTTTCTTTCCGGTAATTCTGAGGTGTACATCCGAACTGGTTTTTGAAGCAACGGCTGAAATATACGGGCGCATTGAACCCACTACGGTCACTAACCTCTGCAATGGGAAGATCAGGGTATTGCTTCAATAAAGTGGCTGCGTGCTTCAGGCGATAATTTAGCAAGAAGTTATTGGGTGTCATGCCGGTTAATGCTTTGAACTTAGTATAAAGCAATGACCGACCGACACCTACTTCTTTACAAAGAGCCGGAATATCAAATTCCGTATCGTCAATATGTTGCTCAATCACCTGTGAAGCCCGTTTCAACAGATCTTTGTCCAAAGGATTTATGCTGGCCAAATCAATCTCGGACATCGGTTTCTTATCAAATTGATGTTGCATCAGCAAGCGGCTGCGTATCAGGTTATTGGCACGTGCCAGTAACAACTGTGCATGAAAGGGTTTCGTGATATAATCATCGGCACCACGGCTGAGTCCCTCAATGTTCTGCTCGGTAGAGTTGAGTGCAGTCAACAGAATTACAGGTATATGACATAAATCTATATTATTCTTAATTTGCAGACACATTTCTGTTCCGGTCATCTCAGGCATCATGACGTCACTGATAACTAAATCAGGAGAGTTCTCATAAATCTGACTGAGTCCTTCTTTCCCGTCATGGGCACAAATGATCTTATAGAAAGGCTCGAAAAGCTCTTTCAGCACTTGGAGCAACTCATCATTGTCTTCCACAAGAAGCACCGTATGAGTCTTGTTTTCCGTATCTTTAGTCTCAATAAGTTCTATGGGCGAATTCCCCTCATCTACAAATACAGGCATTGAATCGGGGATAATATCACTTTCAGAATCCTGAGTATAAAATTGTACATTCTTATCGTTCAGGAATACATCTTTCCGGCGGGGCAGCCGCACTGTAAATGTACTACCTTCACCAACAACACTTTTCACTGTTATCTCTCCATGATGTTTTTCCACAATTGTTCTGGTCAATGCCAATCCGATACCGGTTCCGCTAAACAGGCTTCCTTTCTTTTCTTGATTGTCAGCCTGAAAGAATCGTGCAAATATTTTATCTTTATCTTGTTCAGAAATACCGATACCGGTATCCGTTATATTAATTTTTATATCACTATTCGTTATCTCTCCCGACAGAATAATATTCCCTTTGTCGGAGGTATACTTAAAGGCATTGGACAAAAGATTGAAGAATACTTTCTCCATTAATTGCGGTTCAAACCAACATAAGACAGACAATTCCGGTAATTTGAATTCATAATTTATATTCCTTTGCTGTGCATAATCGACAAAAGAAAGATAGATTTCCTTCAAAAATACAATTATATCCTGTTGCTTTATTTGTATCGTTCCATAATTCTGTTCCAATTTCCTGAATTCAAGCAACTCAGAGATCAACTTATTCATTTGTTGCGCATTTTTCCTAATCTTCGTTATCTGATTGTATATAGAAGGATTCAATGAATATTTTTGTAATAGGATATCAATATGACTGATAATCAGAGTTAGAGGTGTTCGGAACTCATGGCTCACATTTGTAAAGAAAACTAGTTTTTCCTGGTTAAGCTGCTTTATCTGTTGTTTCTCAAAACGTTCCTTTTCCAAAGAAAGAGCCAATGTGCGTTTTGCTATTTTACTATATACATAATAGAAAACGCACGCAATGAAAGCTGTCACATAGATTATCCATGCCCACCACGTATCATACCACGGAGAGGCAATGACAAGCTGCATCGTTATTTCCTCCAAACTTTGCCCGCTCTTTTCATTTATCGAAGCCACATGCAACGTATATTTTCCCGGATCCAGATTAGTGTAATACAATTCCGTCTGTTTAGTCTTAATCCAATTCTTGTCCAAACCTTCAAGCTTATATTGAAACCATTTTTCCGATAATTGTTGTCCGTAATCGGACAAAGCAAAATGAATAATCAGATTATTCTGATCATAATTAAGTTTAAGTTCACGAGTGTACGGGAGCGACTGAGACAATATCCCTGTATCATCTCCCGGAATAATCGTCTTATTATCGACCCAAAGTTCTGAAAAGTAAAAGTTAGAATTCTCATTAGCAGTACCGGTTTTGTTAAACTCATTTTCTGAGAATACGGTTACTCCTTTTGTATCTCCAATGTAAATACTTCCCTCTCCGGATACCAAAATTCCACATCCGTTGATAATATGAGTCGAGGGAAAGTTTCTCATCAAATCAATCGTTGTGAAAGTGCCCTCGGAAGGAACAAAGCAGGTGACTCCCTTATCACCTGTTATCAGAATCTTTCCATCCTGGGTCCGGCAAAGATTATAGCAGAAATCACCCGGCAACTGATTGTTTCGGGAAGTATAATGAGCCATGTTACGCGTCTGCCTATCATAAAAAAAGAGCCCCATTCCTAACGTACCGATATAGACACCATCGGAGGTGGCAAGCACACGGGTAGGAGTTGCTTTACTATCTCCTTCTGCCAATGGAACATAGACTATAGACTCGGGATGTTCTACATGAGTACACAAAACATTTTTCCAACCCACCATATACAAATTACCTTCCGCATCAATATCGAAATGCTCATAAAATGCAAAAGGAATGTTGATCCTATGGAATTTCTGTGTCTGAGTATCCAACCGAAAAAAGCCATTATGGGCAGATATATATATTTGATCTTTCCATATCTTCACATGATAAACAATTTCATCAGGCATATCGGAAGAGTGACTCTCTTCTTTCCAATAATTATAAAAACGACCTGTATTCAAGTCATAACGTGACAAACCACCCAAATAGGTTCCTATATACAGACAATTCTTCTTTTCATCATAACAAATACTTTTCACATTATTATGAGAAATAGAGTTTTTTCCACCGGCTGTAAACTGCTGAAGAGTATTCCATTTCTTATCTACACAAGTGATACCGCCCCCATCTGTACTAAGCCATAAATGCTCATTCTTATCAATAACAATTTCTCCGATATAAGAATAATATGAGTTTATCTTTCTCCCATAGTCATAATGTACAAAAGTATCATGTTGAGGGCTGAAATAATTAACTCCTCCATAGTAACTACCTACCCAGATAGTTCCGGCAACATCTTTATACAATGCAAAGATAGAGGGATGATTCAGCCCGCCCACATATTGGGGAATTTGAATGAGAGAATACTGTTTGTTACCAATACTGTAGCGATGAAGTCCGTCAAAAGTACCGAACCATATATTTCCCTCGTTATCTTCTACAAAATCACGAATCTGTTCGCTACTGATACCTTCCGAAGTTCCCGGCAAATAAGGAACTTTCGACAATTGTTGTTTGTCGTTCATTCGATATAATCCATGCATGCGGGTACCAATCCATAGCTCTTTTTGAGAACTTTCAAATATGCGATAAATCTCCACCCCTTCCAATAGTTGCTTTTGCTGATATGTACGGCGATCAATCAGATAAACTCCGTTATATGTCCCGATACCAATCTGATCGTCCATCATGGTCAGGCAACAAATACGTGAAGTGATATTCGTTTTTAATACAAAAGTTGGTTCTTTATCTGCTTTCAAACAAAATAAAGAATCATGTTTCATATACCACACTTGTCCTTCGGACGAAGTAAGCGCGGTGATAATACTTTCATTCGTGAGTCGGGAGAATTTCTCTGTTTGTATGTCATATTTGATTAAATTCTTATCAATTAAGAAATATAGATTATCCAAGCTGTCACCAACGATAAACGAAACTTCATTGCCCAACCAGACCGGTGGTTCTTCACCTACAGATTTTATCCAGCCTTTGAATATTCTTACACGGTTTCCATCATATTGGCTTATTCCTTCCTTTGTTCCAAACCACATTCTGCCCAACCTATCCTGATAAATAGCCATCACAGAGGGCTGTGTTAAACCTTCCGACAAACCAATATGTTTGAAATATTCAGCATATAATGGCAAAACAAAGAAAAAAGAAATAAACAACAGTAATAAATGACGTAACTTCATATTATTTTTTATTTGGTGTTGTTCTGTTAATCACAAATTAATCGCTTAAATATACTAACAATTTGCAATATTCGAAAAAATACTGGACATAAACAACATTTTTATAGGCGAATCAATCTATAATCCTGCCTTTACGATTCTAACAAAGGTTTTCTTCACTTATGTCAGATATAATAAAAAAGGTTGCAAATTTTATAGAAATTCACAACCTTTACTCTCAATTTTATAAGTATCAGAAATATTCTACTTTTAGCACATAAACAGGAAAAGAGTCTTTAGTAGAACGATGTATATTACTTATTTTTAACCCGTCATCATCCAATTCCCAGTCTACCTTCTTATGATTCTCCAATAATGTAACTTTCCTGATTTTATCCTTTTCCGAAGAAAAGGAACGCAATGTATAAGAAGCTTTAGTAACATGACGTACGATAATATATACACTTTTACCTCTCATGGTGAAGCGGACATCAGGTACAATATCTTTAGGAGTTCCATCATATACTGCATCGTGAAAAGGTTTCTGTTCAGTATCTTCTACTCTATTTACCGTAAAATCTTCTCCAAAGATACGCCAGGGAGTTGTTCCATAAATAGCCTCGCCATTACTCTTCAGCCACTTATGAAAAGTTTTCAATATTATATCCGTTTGCTCCGGAAAACATCCTGCTTGGTCTGGTCCCACATTCAACAATAAATTTCCACCTTTACTGACAATGTCTACAAAATTTCTGATTAATATATCCGGCTTTTTATAAACAGTATCATAACGATTGTACCCCCAGTTCTTACCCATCGTCAGGCAAGCCTCCCAAGGTTTATTATTTATGCTGTTAGAAAGTTTCTGTTCGATAATTGAATAGTCTCCTAATCCGTTCCCAATGCGACTATTGATTAAACACCCCGGTTGCAACGAATGAATCAATTCACGTAATTCCTTACTCTGTTGCCTGGTAACCAGTTCAGGCGTATCGAACCAGATAACTGCTATTTCACCGTAATTCGTAAGTAATTCTTTTAATTGTGGTTTTACTTTGCGTTCAATATAAGCCGGTAACTGCTTGCTATCTTCATCCGGATAATCCCAAGTATTGCTGCGGCCTGCTTTTACAGGCCAGTTAGTAGGAACATCCGGATCTTCCCAATCACGTCCTAATGAATAATAAAGTCCCAGCTTGATTCCCTCTTTTTTGCAAACTTCCGCCAGTTCTTTTAAAGGATCTTTGGCAAAAGGAGTACACTTCACTATGTTATAATCACTGCAAGCTGAATTATACATGGCAAATCCATCATGATGTTTAGTCGTATATACCAAATATTTCATTCCTGCGTGCTTGGCAGCCCGTACCCATTTCTTCGCATCAAATTTTACCGGATTAAAATCTTTGGCTATTGTTGCATATTCTTTTAACGGAATACGCTCATAAAGCATAAAGTGTTCGCCACCTTCGGTTGGATGGCCTTTCCATTCACCGGCTGTCTGAGAATATAATCCCCAATGTATAAACAAACCGAATTTTGCATCTTTGAACCAATGCAAATTGTCTTCGGTAGTAGCCATAGAATAATTGGATATAACTGTCAAAAGAACAATTACTATAAAAATTCTTTTCATACAAAACTTATTTTATACAACCATTAATGCCAACGTAAAGAACTTAATCCCAATTTCAAAGAAACATCCGGATTACGTTTATAATAATCTAATACCTCTTTAAGTTCCTTATCTATTTCGTACAATTCATCGATCACATATAAAGTTCCCGAAGGATTGTAAGCTTTATTGTAATCCGAACGTTTCTTATCGGGTTCATATTCTGTACCTACAAATTCAAGGTGAGTATATTTCTTGGAATCCAACAGAAAAGGTTTCCAGAAAACCACACTATTCCGGATAGAAGCTCCCCAATGTACATCCTTCTTATAGAAAGCTTCAGCAGCTTCATAACCTTCATACATCGCCTTCAAATGACAAAGACGAGCGAAGAACAATAAATCATAAGCATGATAAGCAAAAGCATCACGACCGAGTAAATCCGTAGTCGTTCCGTTAGGAAACAGGTTACCCTTCACCCAATCGTCATATGAGGAACGGAATTTATCGACTATAGCCTCATCTTCCAATACCGTGCCGAACAGATAAAATTGATATAACAGACAAGTACCCCAGTTATTGACCCTCAAGTCATTATCTTTAATAAATACCTCCGCCCTCTTACGTAGCCAGGTATCAATCAATTCCCGGTCAGACTGTCCGATTACTTTACGAATCAACGAATAACCTTCGACAGCAATATTATATGATTCTTCATGAATATTTCTTTTCGACAAGGCAACATTGATTTCAGACCATGCTTTCAGATATTCAACCGCTTTATTCAGATACGTCCTATCCTGTGTAAAAGCATACGCGAGACATAATTGATGAATAGCTTTCATTTCATTACTAATGTCTATCTTATCCGGATTTTCATCAATAGATTTAACCGGAGTCGTTTTCCGGTTACTCTCTACAATATTTTTAGCGGGAGTTTCTATCTGTTTGATATACCAATTCATCGGAAAAGCGGTATTATCAGCCTTCTCCAATGCTGTTTTCACTTTATCATAGTTTTCACGTGTGAGCACGACATTCGGAAACATTTTATCCACGTCCGAGGTTTGAGCCTTTACACAAGACATCCCCCATAATAACATACATATTAGAAAACATTTTCCTTTCATCCTTTTCCTCTCCTTCCGTTCTTATAAAATTTCAATATCATCTATGTAACATTTATACTTATTTCCCTCGGCCAAAGTGACTCCCGAACTATACGTTGGCAGAATGACTATACCTGCTATACCATTCTTCAACTGTGTAGCGGCAGCACTGTATTCTCTTTTACTAAAAGCAAACGTATATGTTTTCCATGCTCCTTCTTCTTTGAAATCAACCAACGAATTGGTTAACAAAACTCCTTCTTCCTGCTCGTAATCATTCACCGAATTAAACCTTCCTATCAGTTTAACTCCTAATTGTTGAGATACTGCTTTGGAAGTACCCTTCCACGTTTCTTTTCCTATCACATTGGCAGGTTGATAAATTCGGAAACGGATTCCTCTTAGTTCATCAATATCTACTGTTTCGGAAAAACGGAATTTCAAACCGTAATTCCGGGCTTCCATCGAAGTATATTCCAGCACTTTGGAGGAAGTGTTTTCTTCACTTTGAACCGGATTATCTATCACTATATGGGAATATGCCCAACGCGGATAATAATCGTCTATCTTACTACTGCCTGAATTGCCATAACGAAAGAAATAGGGGGTTGTATCATACGTTTCAAAGTCGGCGAATAAAGTTCCTTTATCGGGAAGAGGATCTTCTTTATCATCTTTCCCTTCGTTAGAATCAACCGCAGGATCATCGCTTGAACAGGATATAAAAAGTCCCCATAATATAATGAAAAATACATTGTAGCTATATTTCATAATTTACCTTAGATTTTAGTTAATGCCGGAAATTCATGTTTTAAATATAATGAGGGTGCCTTTCCTCGAATGAACTGACACCCTCATCGGTATATACTCGTTATCTCATTCCAAATTTACCACCCTGTGTTCTGTACCAGTTTATGGTTTTTGAAAAGTTCGGTATTCGAAATCGGATAGAAATACATTTTATCCTGAATATTGTAAGTGGCATGCAAAGCTTTCGTATATTGAATAGTACCGTCAGTTTGCTTAACTACTTTCACTTTATAAATATTCTGCATATCATCTAATTCTTTCCAGCGACGAAGATCCCAGAAACGTTGTCCCTCGAATGCAAATTCTACACGGCGTTCGTTTTTCAATCGTTTCAAAAAGGCATCTTTACTCATGTCGGCAGGATACGCCGGCATTTTCACATCTCCACGATTACGTACTTGGTTAACTGCATCGCGTGCACTCAGGCTATAAGAACCTGTGTAGTCAGGATCACCATAAGCATTTACCATTGCTTCTGCATAGTTCAACAGAATTTCTGCATAACGGAACAAGATCCAGTTATGCTGCTGGCTGGTAGTAGTTTCACCCGGTTCAAAAGTGACACTGTTATTCACATATTTTCTCAAGTAATATCCGGTAGTCGTGGCATTTTTTATAGGCTGCCCGTTCTTACCTCCTTCAAACACTTCTACCGGGGTCGTTTTAGGCCATGCCATACCATTATATACTACGGTCATTCCCAGACGCGGGTCACGATTCGCATACGGGTCTTTAGCCATTTCTGCATTACTCCAGTCAAAAGCTGTACCATCTGTCATTTCATAAGCACTTACCAAGTTTTCTGTCGGACAAGTGGTAGTAGAGCCTTTAGTAACTCCCATCGGGAAGTTTGCAGACTCAAAACTTGTACTTGCTCCCGTGGGACGGCACATGATGACTTCTTTACTTTGGTTATTGGTAGCACCGTACAAATTAGAATATTTCGGGTCCAGACTATATCCTAAAGTACCGGCCTGACTGATAAGATCGTATGCTGCCTGAGCGGCATTTTTCCATTTCTGCGTATCATCGGCAGAATACAAAGGGCTGGCAAGATACAGAGATGCACGAGACTTCAATGCAAGAGCCATACCTTTAGTAGCACGTTGCAAGTTACCTTCTCCACCAGGCATATTGTTATAATTAACAGGCAATTTGTCATTAGCCAGATCAGTACATTCACTGATGATGAAGTTCAGGATAGTAACTGCATCCGAAGGTTCTGCTTCGTTGGCTTCTTCCTGTGTCAGTGTCTTCGTTATCAGAGGTATATTCTGATAACGTTTCACCAACTCAAAGTAATAGAATGCACGCAGAAAGCGAACTTCATGCTCATAATTCAGGTAACTTTTATAATCATCAGCAAAACCGTCGGAATATTTCCATTCATCGAACGTCAGTCCGACACAGTTCTCAAGATAGAAGTTAGCATCATGAATAGCGTTGTAGTAAGTACCGAATACGTCATTGACCGTATAATTGGCTGACCACGTACCATTGACAAAACGTTGGATAGCAGATGATTCGTAAACATGGATAGCATCATCCGTAGCTGCGTCTTGCATAGCTCCCGATGTATTACAGAAGTCATGCGGCAAATAACTATATACCTGTGTAGCCAGTTGTTTCACACGGTCCATGTTATCCAGAATTTGTTGCTTTGAATAATAATCTGTTTCGCTGCAATCCATAAAATCACAAGCTGTGTACAGAGGAGCGGATGTAACCGCAAGCAACAAGGCAATATGTTTGATTTTAAAATACTTCATGTTCATTTTACTTTTTAGAATGATAAGTTAACACCAAAAGTATACTGAGTCATGGTCGGATGATTTGTTCCGATATTTTCAGGATCTAATACTTTAATCTTATCTACACAGAAAAGGTCGTGACCGCGCGCAAAGACTTTGGCACCTTTGATGAATTTACTCTTCTTCATCATTTCCTGTGAGAAATTATAATAAAGTTCCAATGTACGCAATTTCATATAAGACGCATCAGCCACCCACAAGGAGTTAGTCGTATAGTTATTGGCGGAACCTTCTGAAGTCAGACGCGGATATTTAGCATTCGGAGTATCCGGAGTCCAACGATTGTTATAATATTCGGTGGAAATAGTACTGTTACTAATCAAAGGCCAATACACACTTGAAGTGTTCAAAAGACGGCTCTGATTTCCCGTTCCTTGGAACAAAGCATAGATACCGAAACCTTTATATTCCAGATTCAAGTCGAATGAGTAATAGATTTCCGGCATAGCACTGTATCCTAAAGCTACCTGGTCATAAGCGTCAACAACTCCGTCATTGTTCTGGTCTTTATACTTCAAATCACCCGGACGAACATCTGAAAGGTTTTGTTTAACACCGCGGTTATCAATCTCTTCCTGACTCTGGTAAATACCTTCCACTTCATAACCGAAGAACTGTCCCAAACGCTTGCCTGTACGTTTCAAGTAGTCATGAGGGCGATATTCTTCGTTCTGGTTAATAATCTTGTTACGGTTGAAAGTCAGCATACCGCCAATTTGATAATTAAAATCACCGATTTTATCCGCCCAGCGTACGCTTGTTTCTACTCCATAACTATTCACAACTCCATTATTGATATTGGGAGCTGTCAAACCAAATATAGAAGACACGGCATTATCTCCGCTTACTAAAATATCCGTGCGGTGATCGTAAAAACCGTCAATAGTAACAGATAACTTGTTGAAAGCTATGAAATCGAATCCTACATTCAATTTGTGAGACTTCTCATAGGTCATGTCAGTGATACCCAGTTGAGTAATTTTCATACCACTGATGCTTGCCGGATTTTTTCCGAAATAATAACTTCCCCCTGTACCATACACATCAAGATAAAGGTCAGTACCATAATCAGCACGTCCGGAAATACCGTAGGAAGCACGAAGTTTCAACAGGTTTAACCAGTCGCTTTTCAAGGCAGCTTCTTCCGACATAATCCATGCGGCACCTACCGACGGAAAGATTCCCCATCTATGTCCCGGTTCCAGAATGCTGGCGGCAGAACCGGATAAAGATGCGTCCAGTACATAACGATGGTCATATACATAATGGGCCTGTGCCACTACATCCATAAATGCCTTCGAGTTGTTCTGACCTTTGGCATTTGTTTTATCCATATTGTATTGCAGAGTTGCAACCAGACTATGCTTATTCCAGTCCTTAGCATAGTTGGCATAGGCCCCAAAATTGAAATGATTGACCGAAGATCCTACACTTTTACTGAATGAAAGAGTACCTTCATTACGTAAAGTATTATAAGTAGTTTCTCCGGTTTCCCAATTCATCGTTGCTTGTTCATATCCGAAGTTCATGGTATTGTTGTCCCAATAAGAAGCACTGTTGTCCAAACCTACCTGAAAGCCTACTGATAATCCTTTCACAAGAGCACTCAAATCTTGATTCAATTTCATATCAGCATACATATTACGGGTTTGAGAGCGAGCATAGCCTCTACCGGAAATACTTGCAATCGGATTGTTGGAATATACAGTTGTACCACCCCATACATTGCGAGACGTTTTTACAGGAAATGCTCCAGAAGGAACTTGATACAATGCACTGAAAATGTTCGATGTCGTTTCTCCCGGACGGTTATGTTCGGAGAAATTTCCAAACAGGTTCAGCTGTACGGTAGTTGTAGGACTGACAGTAATATCCAAATTGGTACGAATATTCAGTTTTGAGTATTTGAACTGAGTGGAGTAACCGTCATTATCACTTGTCGGTTCCAATATACCATTATCATTCAAATAATTCAACTGAGTGAAATAACGTACAAATTCTCCACCACCTCTTGCCGAGAAGGTTACATTGTTCCCATAGCTATGATCTCGTAATGCTTCGTCCCACCAATCTACATTCGGATATACATCCGGATTACTTTGAGTTCTGAAAGCTTCCAGTTCTTTAGCCGAATAACGTGCCGACAATCCATCGTTGGTCAATCCTTCATTCAAAGCTTTGGCATAAGTATATCCATCAACAAATTCCGGCAGACGTTGTGGGGTAGCCATATTGAATTGATAAGAGAAATTAATCTCCGGCTTACCCATCCTTCCACGTTTCGTTTTCACCAAGATAACACCATTGGCACCTTTCATTCCGTAAAGAGCCGTAGAAGCTGCATCTTTTAAAACAGTGACAGACTCTATTTCATCAGCACTTATTTGATCCAGTGAACGTTCAAAACCGTCTACCAACACTAATGGAGTAGTAGAACTGCTGGTTCCATATCCGCGTACTCTCAATGTTGCAGCGTCATCCCAGGCATTACCGGAATTTTGCAACACTTGCAATCCGGGAATCAAGCCATAAAGCATATTAGAGTTATTGATGCTTTTCTTATGCGAAAGTTCCTCCTCACTTGCTACTGCAGTTGCCGTAGTCGATTCTTTCAGATTGAAAGAAATGCCGCGTCCATACTCTATAGCCACTTTACTTTTGCGTGCAAACAAGCTGTCCTGTTCCTGAGCTACAATAGCTAACGGAGAACACAACATACACGCTACTAATAACTTGATACTTTTTCTCATGAGTATATTGTTATTTCTATTTTCTGTTAATATCATTAATTAATTATTCCCAACCCGGATTCTGAACAAGGCCATATCCTTTATTGATTTCTACTGAAGGAAAGGCGCTCAAGCACCATCTAGGTTCGAAACCGCTAGTCCACCATACACGCGGATATTTGGTCAATTCATATGGAACAAATTTATATTCGCCTGTATCTTTATGTTTATATACATGCAAACCATGTAACTGCTTCTCAAAAACATTATAAAGCTTCCAACGAATCAAATCAAAGAAACGAACTTCTTCGTAACCGAACTCACAAGCACGTTCACGCAATAAAGCTTCACGAAATTCTTTTTGCCCCAATCCTTTTTTAAGTCCAGGCAAGTTTACACGAGCACGTACTTTATCAACAGCATCGTATGCTTGCGCATTGGGAGAACCATTATACTCATTCAACGCTTCTGCATAACTAAGATAAATTTCTGCTAAGCGCAGGAACGGCCATTGTATAGGACGGTTTTTCCATTCCGTATTCCGATCCAAACCCCATTTACGGCATGCCAGTCCCGTACCCAAACTCAATACATGCGTGCTTCCACCTTGTGCCCAGTCTGCTCCCTGTGGATAATTTACAGGATCACTAGCCAATGCTTCTGTCAATGCAGCTGTTCTACCATTGTATTTGTCTCCATCCAAAATAAATGTTTCATATAAACGAGGATCACGATTCAAAAATGGATTCTTAGCTTGTTCAGGATTATCCCAACTAAAATCAGTACCATCGCTCATCTGGAACATATCAAAGTATTCTTTAGTAGGACAATAACCTCCCCAACGAATAGAATTGCTTAATATCGAATTAGCGTTGGCATTTAATATATTTCTTCTAACAGAAATTAAAGTTTCTGTTGTCCCACGATCATAATATGCACTAGTATATGCCCCACGAACATCAGATGTACCATTATCACCAACTTCTACTAACTTATAATAACCATTTTGATTCAATGCAGTGAAAAACTCTTCACAAGCATTAATAGCATCTTTCCAACGTTCTTTATTATATCCACCAAACCAAGTCATCAAACTAGATGAAGCTTCTCCATCACAGTAGGGAGCATTATCATTGAATAATGGACTGGCTACAAACAGTAAAACACGTGCCTTAAGGGCCATAGCTCCAGCTTTTGTCATGCGACCATCCCAGTTTGCCAAATCATTATCTGATATTCTCCATGGAAAATCAGGACAGTTAATAGCATCGTTAAGCAAACCTATGATAAAATCTACCGTAGCTTGTAAAGTGGCCCTCCCTGGTAGATTCACATCTTCAGGGTCAATAGCGTGATCTACAATAGGCAAAGCACCAAAGTGACGCAACATATGAGAATAATAAATAGCAACTATCATTTTAGCTTCCGCTTTCAGGCGAGATTTTTCAGTTGCATCCATATCAGGTACACGGTCAACATTTTCATAAAGAAGCCAAGCGTGACGGATACCTGTCCACATATGCGAATCAGCATCGTTAAAACGACATTTAGTTCTCTGTCCCGTAGGATATGAACTTTTTCTATCTTCTATAGAAGCATTATAATTACCCGGATAATAAACTTTAGCTAATCCAGAATAACCTACGTTATCATAGTTCAAATCTGTCAAACCTTCAAGAGTCCCCAACCACATTTGCGTCCAATAACCTGAAGTTTCCATTCCATAAGGAAGATATTGATAACTCTTCCACAAGATACGACGGGCGTATTCTGAAGTGGAAAAAATAGTATCAATCGTTACATCTGAACTAGGTGGCTTTTGCAAGAACTTGTCTCCGAAAGCCAAGTCTTCGCAGGAAACCCCGACAAACAAAGTACCCATCAAAAGGGTTGTATATAATAATTTTCTTAATGACCTCATGATTCTACATTATTAAATTAGAAACCAACTTTTAATCCTACATTTACGACTTTGATAAGCGGATAGGCTGTTCCATCCGGATTAGCTTCCGGATCACTTACTTTCAATTTGTCGAAAGTCAGCAGATTGTAACCTGAAACAAAGAGCCGAAGTGAACCAATGTGCGCCTTCTTCATTAATGAAGAAGGAAATGAATAACCAAGCTCTATATTTTTCAAACGTACGTAAGATGCATCTCTTAACCACAAATCAGAATCCTGATAATTGTGTGATTTACTCTTAAAGGAAAGCGCAGGTGCTTTAGCAGAATTTCCTTTCTCTGGTGTCCAGGCATCTTCAATCATGTATTTCATGACAGCTGAATTATTACTTTCACCAAACGGTACCCGATACATAGAACTCAAAAGACGAGAAGTTTTGAATGCGGCAGACCAAGTCATACTAAAATCAAATCCTTTCCAAGAGACGCCTAAATTCATACCAGCTGTATAAAGAGGATATTTCGGATAACCGATATCTCTTACATCTTTTTCATCAATTTTTCCATCTTTATTCAAATCTTTGTATTTTACATCACCAGCTAAAGGTACATAACCAGAACCTTGGTCAGGAATCCCTCCTTCAATATTTCCTTTCAGATTCTCATAATTGGCAGCTTCTTCTTCTGTAAAATATCCATCAAAAACATAGCCAAATTGCTGACCAACAGGTTTTCCTTCAGTTTGCATCCATTCATAGGGGTATGTAATCTCATCGATAAATACAACCTTATTCTTGGCGTAGGAAAGATTAGCTCCGATGTTATAACGCACCTCATTGATACGATCTTCCCACTTTAGATTGATTTCATAACCCTTATTATCAACTTTACCAATATTTGCAATAGGCAAGCTAACTGCCAAGTAATCGGGAGTTACAGTTCGTGCCTTTAATATATTTTTACGATGTTCAACAAAATAGTCAAAGTTTAAACTCAATCGATCTTTGAGAAACTTCATATCAACACCATAGTTTTGCTTAGCCGCTGTTTCCCATGTGACATTAGGATTCCCCTTCTTAGATTCTACCGCTCCGGCAATATTAGTTGAAGTATTTATACCAAAATTATAACTTCCTGAGCTAATCAAATATTTATCAGGTAAATATAGAAAACGGGAATAATCACTAACACGATCATTTCCTACAATACCATAAGAACCACGAATTTTAAAGTAATTAATTACCTTCTTTATTGGCTGAAAGAAATTCTCTTCTGAAATAATCCATCCCAATGATCCAGCAGGGAAAAGACCAAATCGTTGTCCCTCTGCAAAGTTTTCAGAACCATTATAACCTAAACTTAAATCTAGCAAATATTTAGTTTTATAATCATAAGTTGCACGTCCTACCAAACCAACATAACTTCTTGGAATACCAATAAATTCTGATGGACTACTACCTTCATAAGGATAATAAGTCATAGATTGATTATACATAGCTAGTGCAGACACGTGATGATTTCCAAAATCACGCTTATAGTTTACAGCAGCCTCTAAATACCAGTTTCTTGTTTGACCTGTACTTTCAGAATATCCCAGCTTTTGGTAATCCTGACTCTTTTTATATATCAGCTCATTATTTGTATTATAAATCGCTTCATACTTATTGGCACGCCCTTCCCGACGCTTTGTGATAGTTACACCACTGTTGTATGCTCCTTTCACATGTACCTTTAACCCTTTAGTTAAAAAATCCAATTTTTGATCTAATTGAAAATCAAAGTTTAATGTGTTTTGAGTACGGTTATTATATCCTTTCCCATAATAAGTATTTAATGCATCATAATAATTACCAATAGAAAAAAGATCAGTATCCGATACTACCCATTTACCATCTACAATACCTGCACCAGCAAAAGGAACAGCGGTATAAATATCCCGAAATAAGTATTTTAACTGCGTGTAAGTACCATTATTGTAATTTGGTTCTTGTTTATCATTAAGATAACCTCCTAAATTAATCTGCATAGAGGTTGTCGAGGTTACATTAATATCCATATTAATACGGTAGTTATAACGATTATACTTAAATCCTTTATCATTACCGTTTTCTTCAAATGTTTTAAAGAGTCCATCTTGAGTAAACACTCCTAATGAAGCAAAATACTTAACTCTTTCCGAACCTCCTGATATATTAAAATTATGTTGTGTTTGTAAAGCTGATTTCTTAATCAACATATCTGTCCAATCAGTATTTGGATACACAAGAGGATCACTATTGGTACGGAATTTCTCAATTATATCAGAAGAAAAAGCTAGTTGATCCTCTGAGACACCATCATGTAGTTGAGCATTATTATAAGCATTTGCATAACCATAGCTATCTGCAAATTCCGGTACTCTTGAAGGCATTTGCCAAGCATAAGTAGTTGAAAAATTTACTTTTGCTTTTCCCGATGTACCACGTTTGGTTGTAACCAGAATAACACCATTTGCACCTCGTACACCAAATACGGCAGTAGCAGAAGCATCTTTCAATACTGTTATACTTTCGACTTCATTCGGATCTAATTGAAAGAAGGAACGTTCTACACCGTCCACCAACATCAAAGGCTGAGATAAGTCAGTACTTAAAGAACCGACACCACGCACATACAAAGTTGCATCATCGGCACCAGGCTGTCCACTAGATTGCACACTGGCCAAACCTGTGACCTTACCGGTCAAAGCATTAGCCATACTTGCAACTGGAGATTTTAATAGTTCTTCATTATTAATAGAAGAAAGAGCACCAGTCACAGTTACTTTCTTTTGAGAACCGTAAGCGATAATTTGTACCTCCTCAAGTTCCTGAACATTCTCATTCAATTTAATTTTCAGACTTCTTTCTCCTTTATAATGGATTTCTTTATTTTCATATCCAATATAAGAAACCATAATAGTAGCTCCTACCGGAACTTTCAGCTTAAAATTACCGTCTGTATCGGTAATTACTCCTGCACTCATGCCTTTTACTGTAACAGTTGCCCCAATCACAGGACCAAAATTATCAGTAACAGTACCAGTAACTTCAATTACCTTCTTTTGTTGTGCTATATCTTGGCCCGTCGAAAAGGAAATAGTTTCCATTTCCGTTGAAAAAGCCGCTTGCCCTACAGACAATGTGGCTGCCAATAGCCATATTCTACAAGGTATTTTCATAGAACTGACTCGTCTTTTCATACACTTTTAATTTTTTAGTAGTTAATAATAAATAAAGGTTAATAACAGAATACTTGTCATGTTAAATACTTAGATAGAATCTTACTATTTGATGGTAAGCGAATTGTTGAATGTCTTTTCATACGTAATAGATTTTATTGTTGTTTAACTTTTCGCTTCAAAGGACGCGTTTTATTTTAAATTATATCTGCTAGAATTTTCCTTTATAACTGCACAAATTGTATACGGACGATTTATATTATACCCGGACAATTTATATACACCGAACAACATCCGATATAACTACCTGATTATAAATACAATTACTAGTAAAAGCACATTTTTCCTCCAACTATAATTTAAGTGTTAAACGTAACCGGATAGACTAAGAAAAAATAAAAGGAACACCTTATTAAAGTTGTGCCCCTAGCTACAAATACTGTAATGTGATGAAGTATTTTCCTATGGTTGAAGCATGAAAAGTCGAGAAGTCATTCGCTCTTTTCCTTCCAATTCAATTCGGTCTTTGTATATTCTAACAATGCCGAATGAATTTTTATCCGGAGTTTCAATCATACCTTCTACAGTATTACATGGAATATGATCGAAGTATCCAAAAGCTCCCGAATGATGATGGCCGGAAAATATAGCTTTTACGCAATTATAGCGATTAATAACATCTAATATTTCCATATTATTTAATGCAGTAAATTGACTTCTGGGATATAACGGATGATGACAGAAAATCAATACGTTTCTATTTTTCTTTTCGCTTTTCTTCAAAAGGTTGTCCAGCCACTGCAATTGCCGGCTGCTTACGCCTCCATTCCACCTAGCGCCTTGAATTTCTTTATTTACTTTAATCTGATTCTGTATTCTCAAAAGTTCCTGCTCTTTTGCTGTTCCGACAACATTTGAATAAGCTGCTATTTCGTTTGTATTCAGAAATACAAACACCCAGTTCTTTTTCATAAATGAATAGTATTCTGAAGGCATTTTAAGCTTCTTATATAATACTTTATTATCTGTAATACCTTTATAATCATGATTTCCAGTAGTATGGAATATTTTTTTGTTTAAATGTTTCAGACATATTAATACTGAATCTAAATCTTTTTGATCTCTATCAATGATATCACCCAAATTAACTGTAAACTGTACCTTTTGATTATTAAAATAATCAATACTTTCATGTAATTTACCTAAAGAGTTTCGATAAAATCGAGTTTTTCCAGATTCACAGTCAGCATATTGTGTATCTGCAATCAAACCAAACACGATAAGCGGAGGACTACTTTGAGCAAAAATATTATTTAAGGAGAAGAATATACCTACTATAAATACGGCCCATGAAATATTAATATTTTTCATTACTTAATTTTATTTGATGTTCATACTTAGTTTATCTCATTCAAATGCCTATTAAGTATTTCTCTATCCATTTATTAACCCATAAGCAAAGGTAGAAAAAAAGATACTGAAATGCAAAGAAAGAATTGAATATCATTTCATATACTAAATTTAATCAAATATAGAAATCTTGAATGTGCTGATTAATTCATCAAACTCTTCTTCTTAATATCGAAGATTAATAAAAGAATTTGCTTTAAAATTTAATATCTCTTATCTTTGCTATATCATAACACAAGTATGTATATACTAAATCATTATACAATGAAAACATTCATTCAATGCATAATCTTTGCTATTCTGACATTTACCAGTCCTTTTCTCGATGCCCAAGAGAAAATAATTGTATGTCCGAATGAATTACAACAAGAATGGGCAAATGCCGAAATAGGAGTTATCATTCACTTTGATATGCCGGTATTCCACCCCGACTATAATTGGCGACAATTTGGTACCCATCCTTCACCATCTACATTTAATCCTTCTTCCCTTGATACCGATCAATGGATACACACAGCCAAAAGCCTTGGAGCCAAATATGCAGTGTTAGTAGCCAAACATTGCAGCGGTTTTTCATTATGGCCAACAACGGCTCATGAATACAGTATAAAAAATTCACCTTACAAAAATGGAAAGGGAGACATTGTAGCCGAATTTGTCGCTTCTTGCCGAAAATACGGAATTAAACCAGGAATCTATGCCAGTACTACCGCTAATGGTTTTCTACATGTCGACAACCCTGGACTTGTCAAGAAAGGAAGTCCGGTCACCCAAGAAGAATATAACAAAATAGTAGAGACACAATTGACCGAACTTTGGAGTAATTACGGAAAACTGTTTGAAATATGGTTTGATGGCGGCGTACTCTCTCAGCAAAATGGAGGAGCTGATATATTGACACTTATTCAACGTTTACAGCCCAATTCCATTGCATTTCAAGGCCCTTATGGATATCCGAATTTAATCCGCTGGGTAGGCAATGAAGAAGGTAACTCTCCTTATCCCTGTTGGGCAACAGCCGATGCAACAACTTCCGCCGATGGCGTACAGAAGATAAAAGGCTTATACGGTAATCCACACGGAAACTACTGGTGTCCCGGAGAAGCTGATTTCACACTACGCCGTAATGACTCATTCCAAGGTGGTTGGTTTTGGCGCGCTAATGAAGATCATCTGATATTTTCTACTGATGAGCTTTTACTTAAATATGAAACCAGTGTAGGACGTAATACCAATATGCTGCTTGGTTTAGTAATAGATAAGAACGGCTTGGTTCCTGATGCTGATGTAAAAAGAGCGAAAGAATTCGGTGACATTATACGAAAAACATTTTCAAAACCTATCCGAAAAATATCAGGCAAAGGATACGAACTATCTATCCGGTTAAACAAAGAGACTAATATAAGCCGTATCGTATTGTCAGAAGATATAGCATTTGGAGAAAGAGTTCTGAAATATAAACTAAAAGGTCTGTGTAATGGAAAATGGATACAACTTTCTGAAGGAAGTTGTATCGGTCATAAACGGATCGAACATTTTCCAACTCACTCCTTATCTGTTGTAAAGTTGGAAATAGAAGAAGCTAAAGATAATCCAGTCATAAAGTCTTTCGCAATATATTAACACTAAAAAGAAAAGGAGAAACTTGACAACAATAAGTTTCTCCTTTTCTTTTTAGATATTTCTTTCAAAGATATCCAGTAAGTAAACCAAAATAATTTCTTATAATTCCAACTTTGCCGAAATCTCCAACATTCGTTGAATCGGCTTCACTGCCTTTTCTGCTACTTCAGGATCCACCGTAATTTCCGGCGATTCATTCTTCAGACACTCATACAGCTTCTCTAACGTATTCAACCGCATAAAGCTACACTCATTACATCCGCACGTACTATCATTAGGAGGAGCCGGAATAAACGTTGTCTGCGGACATTTCTTCTGCATCTCATGCAGAATGCCCGATTCGGTAGCTACGATATATGTGTTTTCGGGATGATTCACAGCGTACTTCAGCAATGCAGCCGTAGAACCTACCACGTCCGCCAGTTTCAGCACCGTACTCTTACATTCGGGATGTGCCAGTACCAATGCTTCCAGATGTTGTGCTTTCAGTTCCACGATCTTTTCAACCGAAAATTGTTCGTGTACATGGCAGGCTCCGTCCCAAAGAAGCATATTCCTGTTCGTAACTGAATTGATATAATTACCCAGATTCCGGTCCGGACCAAAAATTATTTTCTCATCTTTTGGGAAGCTTTCCACAATCTGCCGTGCATTGGTGGAAGTTACCACCACATCCGTTACCGCTTTTACCGCAGCCGTTGTGTTGACGTACGAAATAACGGTGTGTCCCGGGTGCTCTTTGACAAACTGCACAAACTTGTCCGCCGGACAACTGTCCGCCAACGAACAACCTGCTTCCATGTCGGGTACCAGCACTTTCTTGTTCGGACAAAGCACCTTCGCCGTTTCACCCATAAAGTGAACGCCGCACATCACAATGATGTCCGCTTCCGTTTTGGCCGCCCATTGAGCCAATGCCAAACTGTCACCGACGTAATCAGCGATGTCTTGTATTTCACCCTTCTGGTAGTAGTGGCCCAGAATGATCGCATTCTTTTCTTTCTTCAGCTCATTAATAGCCTTTATGAGTTCATTCATAATAATATTCTTATTTCTTCCTTTTTTAAAAAAATCCTTTGTTAGTGATGATTGCCTGTTAATAATGTTAGCAAATAAATCCGTTTTTTCTTGTCGGATAAGTTATTAGTCCATACTTCTGCTTTATAAGTCCGTTATGAACGGGAAAAAAGAAGAAGATTTACTGTCTATCTGCTTTATTATCAATGCAAGCATCGGTCAATGGAAGTTATCTATTAACTCCCTGTTGATAAAGTGCAAAGTTAAAAACTTTATGGATATAAACAGGTAGATAAGTGCTGAAAAATATGTTTATGTCTGCATAGAAAGTTTTGATTTAATTTTTTGGAATGTTCATAATGAAGTCCTCTTATACCTTCTTTTGAATAATGCAAGAATTATTTTTCAAAATCTTTGCCGATAGTTTTGACAGGTTTTAAACTGTTATCAACATCTGTGTTAACAGAAAAGAGTTACCTTTGCAATCAGAATGTAATAAAAGAAAAGACGTATGCGCAAACTGAAAATAACAGAGCTGAACCGTATCAGTGCCGAAGAGTTTAAACAGGCTGAGAAACTGCCTCTGGTGGTAGTGTTGGATGATATTCGTAGTCTGCACAATATAGGTTCGGTGTTCCGTACTTCGGATGCTTTTCGTATTGAATGTATTTATTTGTGTGGTATAACGGCAACTCCTCCACATCCCGAAATGCATAAGACAGCATTGGGGGCTGAATTCACTGTCGACTGGAAGTATGTTGATAACGCTGTTGATGCTGTTGATAACCTTCGAAAAGCTGGTTATATGGTCTATTCGGTAGAACAGGCGGAAGGAAGTATCATGCTTGATGAACTGGAATTGGATAAAAGTAAGAAATACGCTATCGTAATGGGAAATGAGGTAAAAGGTGTGCAGCAGGAGGTTATTAACCATTCGGACGGTTGTATCGAAATACCTCAATATGGTACGAAACACTCATTGAATGTTTCTGTAACGACAGGAATTGTGATCTGGGATTTATTCAAAAAACTTCGTTGACAGCTTAAAACCTTATTAGTTAATAAGTGGTTTATAACTAGTTAATAATATAGTTAATTCGCTTATAATCAATATATATATAATTGTTCATAAGTATAGAATCCAAGTTATGTCATTGTACTCTTTATAGGAGGGATATATCCTGTTTACTGGGCATATATATCCAGCGTATTGGACATATATGCCCAGCATGGTGGATATATATATACACCACATTGGGTATATATGCCCTGCAAATAGCTTATATATGTCTTGTAAAAACGAAATTGATGTTGGTAAATCAAGGATAATGTTGTAGAAGAAAGTAATAGCTTTACTAACTTTCGGTTAATAAGCATCAGACACGTAATTTAGATTTGTCCGTTCTCTACCAGCAATACTACACGTTCCGTTAGTTTGTCTTCACCTTCCGGATCGTATTCTTTTTTGAGGCTGGCGCCAAACAGTGCAGCAAATGCCTGATAGAATCCGGCTTTGAAAGGTCCCATAAATGCTTTTACCAGTTCATAACTGGTCTGATTACTTTGACGGTCCACTAACTTTATCAACAACTTTCCTTGAGCAAAAGAAAGTTTCTTCATTCGGGCGGTATACTGGTCTTTTAATCCCTTTTCCACCCGTTTAATGTGTTTCTGACGGGCTTTCTCGTTTGGTAATGTTTGCAGATATTCGTAAGTTTCGATAATGGCCTGGTTGATTTCCTTAGAAATAGGATATACTTTTTTCACGTTACGAACAAGTTTGTAATACTCTCTGCGTTCTTTTTCATTTTTGAATTTCAGTGGTCGGAAGATATACACAGTTCTTAGTTGGACACATGGAATCGTATCTCCATTATAGATACACATCGGAACCAAGTATCCATTAATGCTTTGTTTTTCCTGAGCCTGCAGATGCAGTGAACAGTAAAAAACAGCAAACAACGTCATTATTACTATGTTAAGTCTCCTTTTCACATTACAAAAATAGAATTAAAATTTTATTATTCAGATATTTTCTTAGAGCGTTAACCTATTTAAAGTATCTTTGCGCTCTTGTCTGTGAAAAGGCAAGAAGAAAATACACATTTTATTGATGAAAACTACTCAACTATTACGGTTGATAAGTATTATAAACAGCCTGTTCATAATTCCTGCTTGTAGTGCTCAAAACCCTTCAGAAAATCTTATGGAAGAAGTTCTTGAAGATTTATCTGTTAATAATGATATTAATAACTCGGTTAATTCCCTGAATTGGGAAAATGAATTGGAAGAGCTTTCCAACCGTCTGCAGGAACCTGTTAATTTAAATAGTGCTACCCGTGAACAACTCGAACAATTTCCTTTTTTAAGTGATATTCAGATTGAGCATTTATTGGCTTATATTTATATACATGGGCAAATGGAAACCATTTACGAACTTCAGTTGGTAGAGGAACTGGATAGGCAGACTATTCAGTATTTATTGCCTTTTGTCTGTATAAAAGCTATTAACAATGAGCCTGCTTTTCGGTGGAAAACTATGTTGAAAGATGCAGGAAGGTATGGTAAGAATGAAGTGTTAACTCGCTTGGATATACCATTTTATAAACGAAAAGGTTATGAACATACCTATTTGGGACCTTCTGTTTATAACTCTGTGAAATATACATTTCGATATCGTGACCAGCTTTATGCAGGGGGAGTTGCCGAAAAAGATGCCGGAGAACCTTTTGCTGCTTTGCATAATCGCTACGGATATGATTATTACTCATTTTATTTATTACTTCAGAATTGTGGTCGGTTGAAATCATTGGCTGTTGGTAACTATCGGCTTAGTTTCGGGCAAGGCTTAGTGATGAGTACAGATTATCTAATGGGAAAAACAATATATGCATCCTCTTTCAACAATCGCAGCGCTGGAATCAAAAGTCATTCTTCTACGGATGAATATAATTATTTTCGTGGGGTGGCAACTACTGTTGCTTTGACAAAACGTTTATCGGTTTCTGCATTCTATTCACATCGGAATATGGATGGTGTTGTTACGGACGGAGAAATAACATCTGTATATAAAACCGGATTACATAGAAGTCGCAAAGAAGCGGATAAAAAGAACTTGCTCACATCACAGTCAACAGGCGGAAATGTTAGTTATCAACAGAACCATATCCGGTTGGGTATCACCGGTGTTTACTATGTTTTCAACCGACCTTATGAACCGGAACTAACAGGTTATTCCAAGTATAATATTCATGGAAATCATTTCTATAATTTAGGGATAGATTATGCCTATCGTTGGCGTCGCTTCTCTTTTCAGGGAGAAACGGCGATAGGAAAACAAGGTTGGGCTTCTTTGAACCGATTACAATACTCGCCGGTTCAAGACATACAGTTTATGTTGATACATCGTTTTTATTCGTATGATTATTGGGCTATGTATGCTCATTCTTTCGGTGAAGGAAGTACGGTTCAAAATGAACAGGGATATTATGTTGGATTAGAAACAACACCTTTCAGCCATTGGAGGTTTTTTGTTTCATTCGATCTGTTTTCTTTTCCCTGGAAGAAATACAGAATTAATAAACCTTCCCGTGGAACGGACGGATTGATTCAGGCAACTTTTACTCCGCGTACTAATTTATCAATGTATCTGAAATATCGTTATAAGCAGAAAGAACGTGACTTGACAGGCAGTAAAGGAACACTAACGCTTCCTATTTTTCATCATCAACTTCGTTATCGTTTGAACTATTCTTTGAATGATGTGTTTAGCAGTCGTACAACTTTAGATTATAATCATTTTCATTCTCAGGACAGAGCTGCTACTAAAGGATATCAGGTTACACAGATGATATCCTCCCAACTGCCTTGGACCAGGCTGTTTGCTGACGTTCAAGGCAGTTATTTTTGTACGGACGATTATGACTCCCGTGTGTATGTATCAGAAAAAGGATTGCTCTATACATTTTATACTCCTTCCTTTCAAGGTCGCGGATTTCGTTGTGCTGTCCGGTTAAGATATGAATTGAATAAACACTGGTTGTTTATAACCAAGTTCGGAGAAACTATCTATCTGAACCGGAATGAAATAGGTTCTGGCAACGATTTAATCTATGGAAATAAAAAAGCAGATATACAAATGCAACTACGTATCAAGTTTTAATGTATATTTGTCTGCCAGAAAATAATAAAAGAATACGAGAATAAATGGATGATAAAGCTGCTTTTGACAGAATGTTTAATGAGTGGTATGCACAATTTGTATATTTTGCATACTATTTTGTAAATGATGTCGAAGTCTGCCGGGATATCGTAAGTGATGCTTTTGAATATTTGTGGCGTAATTATGATAAAATAGAAGAAGTTACAGCGAAAACTTATTTGTATACAATAATTCGTACACGTTGCATTGATTACCTTCGTAAACAAAATATCCATGAAGAATATGTCGAATTTACTTCGCAATTAATCAATAAAATAAAAGAATCGGATTCACAACAACCGGATTCCCGTATTTTATGTATTCGTAAAGCCATGAAAAAGCTGACTCCGTATAATTATTACATTTTGGAAGCATGTTACATCCATAACAAAAAATATAAGGAAGTGGCCGAGGAACTCAATGTAAGCGTGGCTGCTATTCATAAGAATATAGTAAAAGCTTTGCGTATTCTTCGTGAAGAATTAGGCCAAAAAGGTAACCAAAATGAATTTTAAAACGTATATTATATATCTAATGAATAATCTATGGATGAAAATAATACATATATAAATAAGTCGGAAAAGGAAGCTTTGGAAATAATGGAAAATGTTTCTGATATTACTTCCGATCAATTGCAGGCATTAAGAGAGAATGAGGAATGCTTTCAGACCTGCAGTGATATTGCAGAAGCTGTAATAGGAATGCAAATGGAAAAAAATGCACTTTCTATTAATACACAGCAGGCTTTAGCTGATTTTCATCGAAAACATCTGGACAGGCGAAATAAAAAGCTCTATATTTTATGGACAAGTGTTGCAGGAGTAGCGGCAACAATCATTATTATACTGGTTTTACGTATGATGTCCTTTTCTCCGGAATCGGATATAGAAAGTATTAAAGTTTTTCAGGCAGACCACGCCCCGCAGCAAGTTACTTTGCAAGTTGCCGGTGAAGAAAAAGTTGAACCTTTGAAAAAAGCAGTGCAATCACTTCCCTCTTCTACGGTGAAATTATCACCGCAGAAGATTGCTTATAATACTATTCAGACTGAGAATAAGAAAATAAGAAATAAAAAAGTACAGATACATAGATTAAGTATACCGAGAGGAGAAACTTTTAAGGTAGTTTTATCCGACGGGACTGAAGTACTTTTAAATTCGGACAGTCGCTTGTCTTATCCTACGGTGTTTAAAGGAAAAGAAAGAGTTGTTTCTTTGGAAGGGGAAGCCTATTTTAATGTAACCAAAAATACTGAACATCCTTTTATAGTAAAAAGTGGAAATGTTCAGGTTCGAGTATTAGGAACAGAATTTAATATGTGTAGCTACACCCCCGACAATGTCCGTGTTACCTTAATCGAAGGAAAAGTTGCCGTCAGTGATACCTGTGGTTTACAAACTGTAGAAATGAAGCCGGGACAAAGTGCACAACTCGTTTCAGACGGAACATTTGCCGTTGATGAAGTTGATACGGAAACATTCTTGTATTGGAAGGAGGGATTCTTTTATTTCGACGATGTAGCATTGGTGGATATGATGAAAGAAATAGGTAAATGGTATAATATAGATATAGAATTTAGAAACAGTGAGATAATGAATCTGCGTATGCATTTTCTGGCAAACCGTCAACAGAAAGTTTCTGATTTGATTGAGTTGTTAAATCGTATGGAAAGAATTCATGTCTATTTAGAAGGTGAAAGCCTTATTATCGAGTAAAAAACAACTATTCAGCAAGAAATAAATCCGGTTAGAAAAATATTTTTGGAAAATAAATCTGTTTATGGGTAACCATTCTTTTATAAAACTCGTATAAAATATAAAAAATAGATTTATTTAACCAATCGGATTTATGGAAAGACAAGCATGGAAATTGATTGTTTTACTTTTGTTATTCTGTTATGTCCATTCACCTTATGTTAAGGCACAAGTTGGTAATGGAAAGCAAATAACAATGGAATTTAAAAATGAAGGTTTACCTTCTATTTTTAAACGTTTGCAGAAATTATCGGGATATAAAGTACTTTTTATCTACGATGAAGTTCGTTCTTATCATTCTACCGGAAAGGTGGAGAAAGCTTCGATTGAAGAAGTTTTAAAGGTAATTATTGGGAAGCATCCTTTGAAGTATGTCATTGAAGGGCAATTCATCAATATTACACATAAAAATCCTCAGAATGTTATTTCGGAAGTAAAAGGTAAAATTATTGCTGAAGAAGACGGACTACCTGTAATTGGTGCAACCATACAGGTAGAAGGAACTTCTATTCGCACCATTACAGATGCGAACGGGAATTTCAGACTTGTCAATGTGCCTCAAAGCAATCGGATAAAGATATCTTATGTAGGCATGCAATCCCAATCGTTATCTCCGAAACCCCAGATGTCGGTGGTACTGAAAACCGATACCAAAGCATTGGATGAAGTGGTAGTAGAGGCAGGTATTATCCAACGTAATAAAATGGGGTTTACCGGTTCGTATAGGACAGTCAATCAGGAGGAACTGAAGGCTGTGGGTAATATTAATGTGCTTCAAAGTTTAAAAACGTTGGATCCTTCTTTCGTAGTTGCTGATGATATGTCGATGGGGTCCGACCCTAATACCATGTCCAGAATTACCATGCGTGGTGGTACTACGATGACTATTTCCGGAATTTATGATGATACGACGACCAATCCCAATGAACCTCTGTTTATTTTGGATGGTTTTGAATCTAGCCTGCAAGAGATTAATGATTTGGATATCAATAGAATTGAATCTATCACTTTACTTAAAGATGCTGCTTCCACTGCCATTTACGGTTCAAAGGGAGCAAATGGTGTGGTGGTTGTAGAAACTATTAAACCCAAAGCCGGTGAAGTGATGATCAATTATAGTGGAGACGCGCAAGTGGCATGGGCCGACTTGAGTGTTTACAACATGATGAATGCTGCCGAAAAACTGGAATTTGAAGTTTTGGCTGGTCGTTATGGTGATTTGAATGACTGGTCAGGCAACAGAGAAAGCATTGCACAATATCAGCGGGCTTTGGAGAATGTGAGAAGAGGAGTAGATACTTACTGGTTGAAAGTACCTATCCAAACTGCCGTCACACAATCTCATTCATTGAATGTGTCGGGAGGTGACAAAGGATTCCTGTATCAGATAGGTGCTATGTTCAAAGATATCCAAGGAGTTATGAAAGGTTCTGTTCGCCAGACATTCGGAGGAAATATGCGTATGACTTACCGTAAAAACAAGTTTAATATTTCGAATAACTTGAATGTAAACATAACAAATGGAAATAATGGTGCATGGGGCTCCTTTTCAGAGTTTGTAAATGCTAATCCTTATTATCCGGTTACTAATGAAGACGGTACTATCCCTCGTGATCTGGATGTGTATAAACGTGCGAATTATGCCGATATAACAGCTACTAATCCATATTACAATGCTATGTTGCCTTCCGAAAACAGATCTAAAATACTGTCCGTTACTAATAACACAAACCTTAATTGGTATATTATTGATAATCTGCGTTGGACGGCCTCAATGAGTTTGAATACAACCAACACTGACAATATGAACTTCACCGATCCGGCTCATACGAAGTATGCTTCGTCGGATTATACCAAACAAGGTGAATATTCCTCATCGAAATCCAGAAGTTGGCGTTATACCATGAATACCGGTATCGCTTATGCACTTTCTTTGAATGATCATAATCTGACTTTCAATGGCCGCGCTGAAATCAGGTCTACTTCTTCAAATACCGAGTCATTTGTAGCTACCGGTTTTCCGAAAGGAGTAGGTGCCATTCCTTCTTTTGCTTATTCCTTTAAAGAAAATTCGACACCCGGATATAGCGAAAGCATTAGTCGTGGAGTAAGTTTTCTGGGGACTTTCAATTATAACTATAAGTATCGTTATTTGTTTGATGCCAGTCTTTCGAGTGACGGTTCCACTTCTTTCGGGCGCGATAAGAAATTCCAGACATTCTGGTCGGTAGGGGCCGGTTGGAATGTCAGCAAGGAATCATTTGCCAAGGACTGGGACTGGATGCAGGAATTAAAATTACGTGGTTCATTTGGTAGTAACGGTAATCAGAATGTCAGTAACCTGACAAGTAATGTATATAGTTATTATGCAGGTAGCGATATTTTCGGTACTGCTTCTTATTTGTCCGGTTATGCCAATCCTAATTTGGAGTGGCAAGTTGTAAAGAAGACCTCTGTGGGTATTGATCTTATGTTCTGGGATAATCGTTTGTTGTTGACCATGGACTACTATCATACAAATACCAATCCATTGGTAGTATCTATTCAGCAAAAGCCTTCCAGCGGTTTGTCTACTTTACCCATTAACCTCGGTCATTTGAATACTAATGGTTTTGAGTTTAATGTGAGTTGGTATGCTATACGAAATCTGGAAAAGCGCATTATGCTGAACTTCCGTTTGAACGGAAATACTTATAAATCTGTATATGGAGGATTTGGAGAAGCTTTAGCTAACTTGAACGATGCCTATAAGAAAGACTCTTCGGTAGATAGTAAGTTGAATGTAAACTCAATGATACAGTATCAGGATGGTGAAAGTCCTACTGCCCTTTTTGCAGTTCGTTCGTTAGGCATCGATCCGGCAACGGGTAAGGAAGTATTTCTCACCAAGAACGGAACTCCTACATTCGATTATAATGCTGACGACCGTGTGAAGATAGCCGATACCAATCCGAAAATACGGGGTGTATTCGGTATATCGTTTACTTACAAGAATTTGCAGGCAAGTGTCAACTTACGTTATAACTTAGGTTCGTTTGCATTCAACTCGGCTTTGTTTAACAAGGTAGAAAATATTTCTGCATCGAACATTGCTTATAATCAGGATAAGCGTGCTTTGTATAGCAGATGGCAGAATGCCGGTGATGTATCACAGTTCAAGGGTATTTCATTAACTACCCAGACTCCGATTTCATCTCGCTTTGTTCAACGCGACAATTATCTGCGTGGCGAAAGTGCACGTATCAGTTGGGATTTTTCCAGAGACGAATGGATTAAGCGTTTGTTCCTGAAAGACCTGCGGTTTAATGTTTCATTCAATGATTTCTTCGACTTGAGCGAAATGAAACGGGAAAGAGGAACGGACTATCCGTTCCAGAGAGCCATATCTTTCGGATTAAGTGCTCGTTTCTAACGATAACAATACACGAATAAATATAGAATTAAGTATGAAAAGAAATATATCACATTTATTATATATAGTAGCCATAGGCTTCTTTACTTCCTGTAGCGACTTTCTGGATGTGGCACCGAAGGACAAGGTATTGGAAGAAGACCAGTATAAAACAGAAGCAGGTATTCATGGAGCTTTAAACGGGCTTTACAGGCAATTAATATCTACCTCCCTTTACGGGGCGAATTTATCTCAGACTGCTCTGGACGCAATGGGGCACTTTTATACCTATCCTCCGTCACAACCGTCGGGAAATAAATTGTCTGCCACATTGTTTTTCCTCTGTAACGGACGGTCCGAAGAGTATGGAGCAGCTGAAAGCATATTTGCCGATATATGGAAAAGCGGATATAATACGCTTCTCAATATCAACTATTTTTTGAAAAGCATGGAGGGATCGACTGCTGTTATCGGTAGTAACAATAAAGATGTATTGATGGGTGAGGCATACGGATTACGGGCTTATCTTCATTTTGACCTTTTCCGTTTGTTCGGCCCCAGATGGGAAGATCGTTCGAATATCAATAAGATTTTGCCGTATAGTAGAACTACGGATATGATACTGAATCATGTCGGTTATGAAGAAGATGTGTACTCCACTGCCGATGAATATTTGGATTATTTATTGGAGGATATTCGTGAGGCGGAACGGTTGTTGGCTGCTGACCCTATCCTGTCTGATGACTCTGCTATTAGTAAGGAGCTGATAAGTGATTTTTATAAGAATCGTAACAGACGTATGAATTATTATGCGGTGAAAGCGCTCGAAGCCCGTGTATTGCAATATATAGGAGACTATAAGAATGCGGCTATAGCAGCCAAGGTAGTGACTGATCAGATAGGGGAAAAAGGAAAAGTGTTCTCATGGACAAATGTTACAACCGTACTTGCCAATATGGATTACTCTTTCTTCAATGAAGTAGTTTTTGGAATCAACAATCCGGATATGCTTTCCAATTATAACTCCTTTTATAATAAAACGGATATAAACGATTTATATGCAGTAGACCGTGATAATTTGGTTCAAAACATCTATTCCGGTTTTGGTGATAACCTGAAAGCAATAATAGATGTCCGTGCCCGGCAGTGGACGGAAAGTAACGACCAGGGAGGAAGTTCTGTCTCCTATTCGCAGAATGGTACCTACATCTCTAACAAGTTTAATATTTCAGCCAATAGTAATCTTCCCGCGTTGGTCGATTTCCAACCGTTGATTCGTGTTACTGAAATGTATTATATTCAGGCGGAAGCAGCCTTGAAAGATGGTGATAAAAAGACAGCTGCCGAACTATTGAACACTGTTTCTTCTCATAGAGGCATTCCGGAGACTAGCTTTTATTACTTGACGGAGAATGATATGGATGAACAATTCTATTCCCACATAGAGAGTGAATATTATAAGGAGTTTTATGGGGAAGGGCAAGTTTATTTTTATCATAAGCGGATGAAGAGCGATCAGATGTTTCCCGGATACGGAGGAGCTTCGGTGGCAGTAAATGCCAGTGCAATGTATAATATACCTATTCCGAATATTGAAACAGATATATAATTCAGTCTTTAAAAATAAATTCAATATGAAAAGAAACAGTTTTAAATGGTGTGTTTATACATTTCTATTTCTTGGGATAGGAATGGTATCTTGCGCTGACGAGGATTTAATGACTTATGAAGATGTTCCTCGAATTTATTTTAAATATGCTGATGCATCCTCTTCCGACTTTGGAGAAAATGAAGATCAGATCACTGTTAATATGGGATATGACAGGCCGTTGAAAAACGACAGTATCATTAAGATTCCTATCAAACTAATGGGACGAGTTTCGGAAACAGACCGGGCGGTAAAAGTAGTGATGATACCTGAAGAATCGACAGCCACAGAAGGAGAAGATATAGAGATTTTGTCTGCGTATCTACCTGCCAACTCAATCTTTGGTAATGTGGAAGTAAGGCTGAAACGTACGGAAGCCGTTGATAATGAAATGTTGTTTGCCCGTATCCGGTTGGCTTCGAATGAAAACTTTCATACGGATTATTCAACGTCCAGATATGATAAAGGAAACAATCGAAACGGATTGATTTATAGTATTTATTTTACGGCACTGGCTGAAAAACCCAGTTTATGGGCGGCTTCTTATTCGTCGATGACCTTAGAAAGTACATTCGGCGCATACAGTAATGCAAAAATGAATGTGATATATGAGGCTTGCGGAGTGACTAGAGAATATTTTGAGATTGATCCCGAAGATAACGACCCGACGGGTAAGGAAACGTTTACCAAACGTTTTTCGAGGGAAGTTTCTTTTGGAATGATTTCATTGATTAATCGTTACTTAGTAAAATATAAAGAAGAACATGGAGAACCTTTGGTGGATGAGTTTGGTGAAGAGGTCAAGACTCCTCTACCGAGTATTCAATAAAAGATGACGGATATGAAATATATAATAGATTTACGGATAATAATTGTATGTGCCGGGATACTGTCTCTGTTTGCGTGTAATGAAGACAAGGGCAATTATGACTATGAGGCAATCAATCGGGTGACAGAAATTGCTAACATTCAGGAGAGTTATTCAGTGGAAGTAGGAGAACGGTTGTTGATTACTCCTGAACTCAATACAACTTCGGGTAATACGGACAATCTGGATTATACGTGGTATTATAAAAGCGGTTCTGCATGGAATGTATTGCAGGAGGGTAAAGACTTTGATTTTGTTATAGCCGATCCTATCGGATCTCCGAATAGTACTTATACTTGTGCCTTTGAAGCAAAAAACAAAGTGACGGATATTGCTTACCGACAAATTTTCAGTATAAGAGTAGCGGGAACTTTCAACAAGGGATATGTCTTATTGTATGAGAAAGAAGATGGATTTGATATGGGAATGATCGTTCAGAATTCCCAGAATCAATATATACCGAAGTATAATATACTGGCTTCTACCGCACCTTCCCTGCAACGTGAAGGGGTGAAACCTTATGAACTCAATATCTTTGCTGACCCTACTGCTCCTCATCCATATCAGCCGGATGGTTCTAACCGTTCGGTTTACTTGCTGACCGACCATTATACGACACGTTTGAAAGTAGCAGATTTCAGTTGGGATCCTTCGTATGATATATCCAGTTCCGTGGAAAATGGTTCGCCTCTTCATCAAGACTATGTATCAGTTGGGCGGCCTATTGTAGCGGAAAAGATGAAAGTGGGTTATTTTGCTTTGAATGGTAATATAAAACCGCATATATATATGTATATGAAAGATGATAACGGACAGGGGAATTGGTATTTGCACAACACTTATCCTGTCTACTACTTCTTTTCCTATCCGATGAATGCTTATCGTACGGGGAATACCGTATACGATAGTAAACGTTATGAGCCCGCTCCGTTTATATCGTGTGGCAGCAGAATTACTATGTTTTTCAATCAGGAACAAAATAAATTCAGTTGCCAGACTACATACCGTTCTTCCAGTGATTTCAGTACATCGTTCTTCTTTACCGAAGATTTTCTGGATGAGTCTTCCGACCATATTTTCAACTTTAATGATAAAAATGAAGGATTGCTGTATATGAGCGAACGCTATACCACTATAAGTAAAATGACCTCTTTTGCTTTTCTGAAACAAAGCAACGGTACATTTAAATATATTGAGTATAGTTTGCCGTCTAACACTACTGCTTTGGTGACGAAAGATAATAAATTGAGAACGTGTATATTTGATGCGTCTACCGGCATTGACCATGCCAAATTTATTGAACCGGGTGTTTTATGCCGACGTATCGGGTAGCAATGCAGTGGTTAGAGAAATAACGGATGCGGTTCTTCCCGAAGGTTACAATGAAATAACCGCTTTAAAGTTTATGATTCCCAGTACAAGCAGTAAATATTTGGGAATCGCTACCTACAACAGTTCCTTAGGAAAGGATGAAGGAGGCAGAATAGACTTCTATTCCATGCCGAATGCTTCTTCCGGTGCACTTGCCATAGCGACGCACAAGGTGAATGATGATGAAACGATAGAGATGTCGTGGAAAGGTTTTGGAAAGATAGTAGGTATGGATTATAAACCTTAAACGATTTAGAAAGATGAAAAATATGAAACTTAGAAAAATAATATGTCTGTTACTGGTGACTTGCAGTTCATGCAGCTTTTTTGCAGGATGCACGGATGACATCAACAATTATGAGAAACAGACAGCTGCTGAAGCTTCCAACAAAGTATTTATCAGCGATAAGTATGCTTCACTTGCTTTCAATGCCCAACGTACAGTAGAAGGTAAGGTTGCCAATATGGATACATTGGTTGCTAAACTGGTAGTCAATTGTACTTCTCCGGCAGGTGGCAATTTGACGGTGAAAGTTACTATTGATACATTGTTGGTAGATGTATACAATAAGAAAAATGAAACATCCTATCACCGGTTTGCAAGTAATTGGATCAGGTTGAATAAATCGACCCTGACCATTCCCGAGGGAAGTATGGAATCTGCAGATACACTTACCGTTGCCTTGACCCGGCCTTTGGACGGGTTTACCAGTATGGACGGATACATCATGCCGGTGCGTATCACTTCGGCTTCGGGCTATGATGCACAAGTAGATTACAGTAAAAGAGTCTCTTATCTGACGTTGGATGTGACACAGGAGAACGGTGTGGGATTTGAAGAAGGCAAAAACAGTGTGATGGTTGCAGGAAACGAAAGTTTCACCGGATACGATCTGCCGCTTATGGCTTATATTGCGTCAGACAATGATATAAATATCGGGCTGGAAGTAGACAATAGTCTGGTAGCAGCTTTCAATAGCAAATATGGGACAGCTTTCAAAACCCTTGCCGTGAGTGACTGGGAATTGGCCGATGTTGCGTTACCGGCCGGCAGTACAACGGCTACGGGACATATCGCCTATAAGGGAGAGACGTCGCAGTTTGCGGGTGATAATTATCTTGTCCCCATAAAGATAAAATCGGTTACGTCACCGGGTGCGGCAGAGCCTGTCAAGACTATGCGTACAGATGTATATTATCTGGTAGTGAATTCGGTATCCGGTGGGTACACGCTTGAAAGCGATGATACTGCGTTTGGTGTGCGACAGACAGAAAGGAGCGGTTATAAAGCCCTGTCGGAAGAATATAAATTTACTCAAGGCAGTTGGGAAAGTATGTTCGAAGGAGGTTTCTGGGTATTGGATGTTCCGGCCAGTGTCACAATCGATTTGGGACATGAAGTTCGCAATATCACCGGAATATATCTCAGGGCGAACAATAGCTCGATGTCTCCTGCAAGCATGGACTTGTCTTATGCCGGAGAGGAACTCTATAATGCTACCCGTCTTTCGGTGAGCCTCGGTTCAATAGCACTTCCCAGCCGATGCGAACACATGTACTTCAAGTTTGCCGAACCTGTGAATGCCCGCTATATCGGACTGAATAATATGGTAGCTAAATCGAAGTACTATTCTTGCAAAGATTTTTATATATATACTCAAAATGAATAATCCATGAAAAAATTATTATTAATGATCCTTCCTGCGTTTATCTGTGCAGGAAGTTTGTTTGCCCAAACATCTACTGTCAGTGGCGTGTGGGAAAGGGGTAAAACAAAAGCAGTCAAAATGTTCAAGATTGTAGAAGGCGGTAACTTGTCGGAAGTGGCCACTTCTGCGTTAGGAGAAGACGGTAGTTTCCGGATGACGTTTACCCCAGAGCAGGAAGGGTATTTCGTGTTGGGTACTTCCTCTTCGGTATTTCAGAATCGTTATACATTTTATATGAAGCCGGGCGACCCATTGAATGTGCGGATATTACCCGAAAGTTATGAACTGATAGGAAAAGAGAATACGGCGGAGAACAAGGAAATGGCCCGTTGGCATGATTTTATTTTTCCTCTGGAAGATAAAGCTGTGTATTTTATGGGAAAACACAGTACGTATGTAGACTTTTTTCCGCTGTTGGAAGAGAAACTGGATAAACTGGGTTCTTATAAAGTGAAGAAAACAAAGAATAAGGTTTTCGACACTACGTTTGCTGATTTTCGTAAGTATGATTTGCTGTTCAATGCTGTACAGTTCATTTATACGGTAAGGACAGCACATCCGCAGAAGGAGGATTTTATTGATTATTACCGGCAGATAGATATTCCTGCTATCGCCCGTACTGCAGGCATTCTCAATTATCCCAACGGATTGCGTTTATTTGTCAATGCATATATGCTCAAGTCCATGGTATCTGATTCCTCATCAGCCGGAGAGAAACGAAAGAATCCCGTTTCGGCTATGTTGAAAGAAGACATTGGGATGATTAGTAATGATACTATTAAAGGAGAAATAGCGTTAATGTTCAGCGGAATGAGCAAGACACAGGTGGGACTGGAACAATATAAGAAAGAATATGGCAGTTTCCTCATCACCGACAGTCAGAAAGAGCGTTGGCAACGTATTGAAGATAACTTTAGAGAGAGTATGGAGAAGAAAGAAATCATTAACTTGACGTTCCCTAATGCAGAAGGAAATGATATTTCTCTTTCCGATTTTCGTGGCAAGGTTGTCTATATTGATATCTGGGCTACCTGGTGCGGTCCGTGTAAAAAGGAGATGCCGGCTATGAAAGCACTGGAAGCCGAATATAAAGACAATAAAGATATTGTATTTATGGGGATTAGTGTCGATGCGTCTAAAAATATCCAGAAATGGAAGGACTTCGTGATAAAAGAACAGCTTCCCGGTGTACAGCTTTTTGCCGGAGACATGGCAGGACCTGCATTGTCCAAACCTTATAAGATAACAGGTATTCCTCGTTTTATGCTGGTTGGCAAAGACGGCAGTCTGCTTTATATGGATGCTCCGCGTCCTTCTTCTTCCGAGATACGGGCAGTGTTGAACGACGCATTGAAAAAATAAACGATATTATCAATAGACTGATATACAAGCACTTCAATGGGTATTGATAGCAGAGTTGTTGGGTATATATATCCTGTTTGTTGGCCATATATACCCAACATGTTGTATCTATATGTCCAGCGCGTTGTATCTATATGTCCAATACATAGCCTTCAGTACCCTTTTTTCAATGTAATAGACTATGAAATACTTGAAAATAATTATATGCTTTCTGTTCTTTCCGTTGACAGCAAACGGAAAAGCGGATCAAGACAGCATCCGTCTTGCTTTGAAACACATGGAAGACGGTTTGAAAACAAAAGAAATCGCTGTTGCACAAAAGAGTTTTGCTCCCGAATTTTCTGTCAGCATTTATTCGTTGCCCTTTGCATCCGGTTTGTTGAAACAGATTATGGAAGGTATAACTTTCCAATCTATCCAACCCGACTGGAAGGGGATGAAAACAAAGGGAAACGTCACCAGTCTGGAGGTCCGTTTCACATTGGCCGGCGGACAAGAAGAGAAGAGCATGATAGCTTTCAATGAGTCTGGAAAAATTCTCTTTGTCGATTATTTCGATCGGCTGTTCGGTGATAGCCGTTACCGGAAATCATCGTTGGCAGCCGTTCTGCCTTTTCGGATAGAGGGTGGCTCTATCATTTTGTCTGCCCGCTTGAACGATAGCCCCCGGGTGATGTCATTCTTGCTTGATACGGGAGCTGACGGAATGGCTATCCGCCGTTCGTTGGCAGATAGCATAGGACTGAAAGTCAGTCATTCGCAAGAAGCGAGTGTTGTAGGCGGACGGAAAACGGTGCAGATATCTGCCGATAATGTACTTCGTCTGTCGGACAGTTTATCATTGAAAAAGCAGAATATTGCAATTTTCGAGAGGGTGCGTAACGGTACGGATGGCATCATCGGGCTGAATCTGATAAGAAAATATATCACTGAAGTGAATTTTGATACGCAAACTATTTCGCTTTATACCTTCGGTGATTATATCTTTCAGAGGAAAGGACGTATGATCCCCCTTAGGGTACCGAGCCTTATCATGTTACCTTCCGCATTGAATCTGACCGGGGATAAAAGTATTTCGGGTAATTTTATAATGGATACGGGAGCTAATTATTATTTGATAGCTTTTAGTCGGTTTGTTCGTCAAAACAGGCTGTTACTGAGCGGATTCAAACCCGAGGGAAGTGGGGCGACAGTGAGTTTGGGGCATTCAACACCAGTTTTTTATGGTCATGCACGTTCATTAAAAGTGGGCAGTGTAGTGAGCAAAAATGTACCTGTCACTCTTCAAGCTTCAACGGGCGGTGATTCTTCAAATCATACCGATGTAGACGGATCGATAGGTATACAGTTTTTCAGTGATTTCAATTTTACGATCGACTTATTGAGAAAAGTAGTACACCTGTCTCCTCGTAAGAAGTTAAAGTAAGGCATTCTTTCAGTAATGGCAGTGCAGTTATAGTCAGGGGAATGTTTTGCGGAAGTATACCGGTCGAATGAAGAACATCATTAAAAAATGTTCAATAGAATTAATAACCTGGAGTTTTTTGAGTTATCTTTGTTGTAGCTAATTAAACAATAAAAAGATGACTGTAATTTTTCCTTCACCCATTTTCGGTCCTGTTCATTCCCGCCGTTTGGGTGTTTCTTTGGGAATAAATTTATTACCGGACGACGGTAAAGTTTGTTCGTTCGATTGCATTTACTGTGAATGCGGCTTCAATGCCGAGCATCGTACAAAGAAGCTTCTTCCCACCCGTGAAGAGGTTCGTACAGCCCTTGAAGAAAAACTAAAAGATATGCAGGCAAATGGTCCTGCTCCCGATGTACTGACATTTGCCGGAAATGGTGAACCGACTGCACATCCCCATTTCCCGGAAATCATAGACGATACTCTTGCACTTCGGGACAAGTATTTTCCGAAAGCGAAAGTCAGTGTATTAAGTAATTCTACATTTATCGACCGCCCTGCTGTATTTGATGCACTGAATAAGATAGATAATAATATCTTGAAACTTGATACAGTGGATGAAGAATACATTCACCGGTTAGATCGTCCGAATGGAAAATATTCTGTAAAGAAGATTATCGAGAAGATGAAAGAATTCAAAGGAAACTGTATCATTCAAACTATGTTTCTCAAAGGGAGTTACCTGGGAAAGGATATGGATAATACCTCAGATAAGTTTGTACTTCCCTGGTTGGAGGCGGTAAAAGAAATCGCGCCCCGGCAAGTGATGATTTACACGATTGACCGTGAAACCCCTGATCATGATTTGCAGAAGGCAACTCACGAAGAGTTGGACCGGATTGTAGAATTGATTAAGAAAGCCGGCATTCCGGCAACAGCTTCTTATTAATTATAAAACAGAAAGCATACCAACAGAATTTTTCAATTATCAATGATATTATCAGGATTCCTTCAATCAAGATTGATTGGAGGAATTAATGTGTATTTATTGTGTTTAAACAGACAAAAACAGAGAAAGCAAATAGAGATTTTTTCGTAAGTATTTTAATGCCAATCCCATATGATATTCTACAGTTTTTTCACTGATAGACAATTGCTCGGCAATTTGTTTATAGGTTAAGTTTTGCTCCCGGCTCATGCGAAAGATTTCTTGCTGCCGTGGAGGCAATTGTGATATTAGTACTGAAAGATACTTTTTTAAATCGGATAATTCCAACTTATTTTCTTCTTCATATTCTTGTTCCATTGCTTGTAGAACAGTAACTTTCAGAAATGAGTAGTTTAATTTTTTGCGTGAATAATTAAAAATCATATTACGGGTAATGATAAAAAGAAACCCTTCAAAAGGCTGCTCTTCATCTATCAGATGTCTTGCTTCCCAGAGTTTGATGAAAACCTCTTGTACCACTTCTGCGATATCTTCAGAAGAAACTAGATAAAGCCGGGTAAAGCCATAGACCTTTTCCCAGTAATGTTTATATAGAAATGAAAAAGCATCTTCATCTCCATTTTTAAACCTTCTAATCAACTCTTTAGATATCATTTTATCTTTTTGGGACAAAATTAGCTAAATACTTTCTAAAAAAAAAATTGCTTTTTCACCAGGGTCTCCAATTTTTGATGTGTATTTAATAATAGAATAACAAATAATAGAGAAAAGTAATGAGTTATAAAAGTGAATTAATTAGAAAATTATTTTCAGACAGACTGAAAAAAGACGAATTAAAGGATCTGTCCGAAATAGATATGATAGAGCGCAAAATGAAAGTGCAATGGGAGGAACAAAATCCGATAGCGGAAAACTCGGAAAGAGTAGATCCGGAAATCGGAGATTATATTTGGGCTAAAATAGTCAAAGAATATAAAGTACGTTCGAAACGTAAGTCAATTCGACAGTTCTATTATCCGTTGGCAGCAGCCTGTGTGGCTTTAGTCGCAGTTTTGGGAGGTTGGCTTTTTTATGTGAATAGTGATTTCTTCGTTAAAGAAGAATTTGCTGAGGTAGTAGCCACCCGGAATATGTTGTATCAGTTGCCCGATAGTTCTGAAGTATGGATGTATCCGAATAGTTCCATCCGTTTTGCCAAGAACTTCAATAAAGACAGAAGAGTATGGTTGGAGGGTAGTTCCATGTTCCATGTACGTAAGCAGCATGGGAACACCTTTAAAGTTTATATTGATAAAGCCTTTATCGAAGTAAAAGGTACCCGGTTTCTAGTAGATAAAAAAGAAGCGGGAAATAATGAGATTACGCTGTTCAACGGTTGTGTTGAGTTTAATGTAGAGGCGACCGGCAAACAAATAGTAATGAAGCCCATGGAAAAGATTTTTTATAACTCAGTTAATGCGGAAATAGGAATACGGAAGATTGAAAATATAGAATGGCAGGATGGTAAATTCAAGTTTGACGCTATGCCGCTTAACCGCCTCATTTCTATCATTAATCAGATGTATCATGCTAATATAGTGTATGAAGGTAAGGACGAAACTTCTCCGTTCAGTGGTACCATTCGTCAGGAGGAAGTGTTGGATGATATTATTCTCAAAATCTGTTTCCTTATGAATTTGAAAGAAGAAAGAGTAGGTAACACAATCATTATCAGAAATTGAATTTTAATAAACTATATGTCTAATCTAATAAAATGAGAACATGAAAAAATGTATTTTTTTGTATCGACAGCGGTATTTGAGCTATCTCGTATTACTCTTATTATTATGGCCAGCTGTGATGTTAGCAGCACAAGGGAATATTCAGATAAAGGGAAAGTTCTCTCTCAAGGAGGCTATCCGGTATATAGAAGAAACGAGTGATTATACTTTCTTTTATAAAGATAGTGACTTGAAAGATAAATCAAAAAAAGAGATTAATTGTAGTGGTACAATTGAGGAAGTCTTGAAAAATCTATTTAATGGAAGTGGAGTTAATTATATAATTAAAGGAAAAGAAGTCATTTTTAAAGTAGCAAATGCTCAAAATGCCGAACAGCAACAGCCGAAAAAACGTGTAATTACAGGTACTATAATTGACGGAGAGACAAAAGAGCCTATTATTGGAGCTAGTGTATGGTTGAAAAATAGCTCATCAGGTACTGTTACCAACTTGGACGGTCACTATTCTCTTACAATTGAAGGTATTGGTGGTGTACTAGAATTTTCATACATTGGTATGAAGAAGCAGGAAATAGCTATCAGCAATAAGAATGTTATTGATGTAATATTAAATCCGGATACAAAGAAGCTGGACGAAGTTGTAGTAGTAGGTTACGGACGTCAGAAGAAGGAAAGTGTTGTAGGTGCTATTTCTTCATTGGATGTGGGTGAACTCAATATACCGGGTTCTAACATCTCCAATGTACTGGCGGGGCAACTGGCAGGTGTTGTCTCTATGCAGGCATCCGGTGAGCCGGGTAAAAATAGTGCTTCCGATTTTTATATCCGTGGTATAGCTTCTTTTAAAGGTAACTCTACTCCGCTAGTTCTGGTTGACGGTATCGAACGGGAACTGGACTTGGTTGATGTAGATGATATTGCTACATTTTCTATCTTAAAAGATGCTTCTGCTTCGGCAGTATATGGTGTACGTGGTGCGAATGGCGTTATTTTGATTACT
Source organism: Bacteroides sp. 43_46 (assembly GCF_001915455.1). Lineage (NCBI taxonomy): Bacteria > Pseudomonadati > Bacteroidota > Bacteroidia > Bacteroidales > Bacteroidaceae > Bacteroides > Bacteroides sp. 43_46. The sequence continues at coordinate 80,390 of NZ_MNQN01000122.1, forward strand.
ACCAAGAAAGGCAGTGAAGGCAAACCTCGTATTAATGTACGTGCGGAAATGGGTTTTAAAACTCCGACACGTATGCCGCAAATGGCAAACTCTGTACAATGGGCCGAGATGTATAATGAGGCTAAAGGCCTGACGGGTAATGGTGATGGAGGCTATTCATCGGAAGCTATTCAAAAATATAGTGATGGTTCTGATCCTGATTTATATCCAAATGTAAATTGGTTAGACCAGATGTATCGAAATTTGGCTTCGAGCGAACGTGTGACATTGAACCTTTCTGGAGGCGGTGATATTTGTAAGTATTATGTATCAGGTGGTTTTTATAATGAAGGCTCTATATTTAGAAACGCCGGGGATGTTTATGATTATAATTCTTCTATTCATTATACAAAATTCAATTTTCGTGCCAATATGGATTTCTCCGTTACACCGACTACAACATTCAATGTGAATTTGGCTAATATTTATGAAAGTTCGTGGGGACCGGGAGCTACGACATCTGATATTTGGGGATATGCATTTAACACCTCTCCAAATGCATTTCCTGTGGAATATTCTGATGGTACTCTTTCTGCACCAAGTGCAGCCAGTGGTAGTAATCCATGGAATCTGCTGGTACATTCCGGTTATCGTGAGCAAAGTTGGAATTCAGCCCAATCATTGATTGGTGTTACTCAAAAATTGGATATGATAACTCTAGGGTTAACTGCCAATATTAAATTTTCTTGGGATGCATCTAATAATACGTTGCAAGTTCGTTCAAAGACCCCACCGCAGTTTCATGCAACAGGTCGAAATGAAGACGGTTCATTAAATTATAAAACAATATATGAGGGTTCCAATAATCTGTCGTATGCTGCTCCAGTGACCGTATCTAAGATTACTACTTATATGGAAGGTTCTCTTAATTATACTCGTTTATTTGCTCAAAAACATCGGATAGGAGCTTTGTTTTTGTACAATCATAAAATTTATAAGTTATTGACAGCAGAGAATCAGAAAAAATCATTACCATATAAAAGTCAGGGACTGGCAGGACGTTTGACTTATGCTTATATGGATAGATATTTTGCCGAATTCAATATGGGATACACTGGTTCTGAGAACTTTGCTCGTGGCCATCGTTTTGGATTCTTTCCAGCTTATGCAATAGGTTGGATGGTGTCCAGTGAGAAATGGTTTGAACCGTTGACTAAAGTAGTTAATGATCTGAAATTGAAAGCGTCTTATGGTAAAGTGGGTAATGATGACATTGGAGCCTCCAGAAGATGGGCTTATGAACCTTCTGTCAATACAGTAACAGGATGGTCATACGGAAAAACTGCAAATCAGACAGGTACTGGTTATCGTGTAGGAGAAATTGAGAATACAAATGTTTCTTGGGAAGAGGCAACTAAGGTAAATGCAGGTATTGAACTTCGTTTGTTCGAAAAATTAAAGATTCAAGCTGATTATTTTTATGAAGAACGTAATGGTATCTTTCTGGCTCGTGCTGGGCTACCGGCTATTGTCGGCCTTACTACTACTCCATATGTAAATGTAGGTAAAGCGAAGGTATCTGGTCTAGATGGAACACTGGAATATCAGCAACAGGTAGGTAAGGTTTTACTGACAGGTCGCGGAAACTTTACTTTTTCGCGTAACCAGATGTTGGATAATGATGAACCAGATTGGGAATATAAATATCAAAATTCTATTGGCAAACCGTTTGGCCGTAATGGTGCAGCGCAACGTAAGGGATTTATTGCTTTGGGATTTTTTGAAAGTCAGGCAGAAATAGATAATAGTCCGAAACAGATGTTTGGTGAATATAGGGTTGGTGACGTTAAGTACAAGGATGTAAATGGAGATGGTAAAATTGATACGTATGACCAGATTGCTATTGGCTATACTGATCTTCCTGAGATAACATACGGGTTCGGATTGACAGCAAAATGGAAGAATTTTGATGCAAGTGTATTTTTTCAAGGGGTAGCGCGTACTTCTATCTATTTAGCGGGTACACCTTTGCGTCCTTTCAGTAGTGATAATATGGATCGTTCTGCTATCTATGAAGATCTTTATAAGTATTCATGGAAAACGACCAATACTCCTGAACAGAATGCTTCTGCTAAATATCCCCGTTTGAGTTACGGTGCAGAAGCAGGCAGTTCTAACAATAGCCAGTCGTCTACTATGTGGTTACGTGACCGTAGTTTTCTTCGTTTGAAAAACGCAGAAATAGGATATACATTGCCAAAAACCTGGTTGAACAAGACCTTTATTAAGTCTTTTCGTTTCTATATCGCTGGTACGAACCTTCTTACATTCAGTAAGTTTAAATTATGGGACCCTGAATTGCTGGATACTACCAATGGAGCAAAATATCCGAATAACATGACCGTTACTATCGGCCTAAATGCTAATTTCTAATCAATAATACAGAATCAATATGAAACTATCATTAGTAAAATATATATTGTTATTTTGCGGGGTTATTCCTTTGTTAACTTCGTGTGAAAGTTTTCTCGATAAACAGGAAACGGAAGATCTTACTTTTGAACAACTTTGGCAGAAGAGAGCATATACACGCGGGTATTTCTTGAATGCAATGAGTTTTTTGCCAAATGATTTGACTGGCTATGTTAGTACTCCTCAAAGCACTGCTACTGATGAATTGATCAATGCATCGAATGCAGCTGCTGAGTCAATGAATACGGGAGCTTGGAATGCATCCAGCGTACCAGGTGCTAATTTTAATTTGTATAACGGAATACGTGAATGTAATATTTTTATGCAGAATGTTTACAGTTGTTCAGATCCTACCGTAACACAGGAAGAAAAGGATGAATGGTACTGGTATACACGTTGGGCACGAGCATATTATTACTTCTTGATGATGCGTAATTACGGACCTATATTTTTGTTGGGAGATGAGATATTGCCATATGATGCTACGACAGAATCTCTATATCGTCCGCGTAATACTTGGGAACAATGTGTTGATTATGTTGTAAATGAAATGACTCAATGTGCTACCTACTTTAAAGAATACGGGAAAACAACTTGGACGGTAGATGCAGAATATGGGCTACCTACCGAGGGAGCTGCTTTAGCTGTGATTTCACGGTTAAAACTTTATTCAGCCCGTGATCTATATAATGGTAATAGTTTATACAATACCGTAAAGAATCCTACAACACCCGATTTTCCGGAATTATCAGATCAATATCTGTTTCCTCAAACTTATAGTAATGAAAAATGGAAAGAAGCAGTGCAGGCTGCCAAAGCTGTCATAGATTTGGGAGTATACGAGTTACATAGAGACGCTTCAGATGACCCGTATGCTAATTATCTTGGCATTACGCAGGTAGATTGGAACAAAGAACTTATCTGGACTACCGGATATGCAAGTCGGGCTATTATAGCCAGAAGAACGACTCCGACGGGTGTAAAGACCAAAAAAGGAGGTAATGGAGCAGCTTATGGAGCACTAGGACCCTCGCAACAACAGGTGGATGCTTATGCGATGGATAATGGTAAGTATCCGATTACTGGATACGAGATAGATGGAACTCCTAAGGTTGACGAAAACTCTGGATATAGTGAAAATGGTATAACTGAATTTGCAAATCCTTTTCTTGAATATTTAAGTAAAGGTGACACATATCAGGCTAAATATTATAAAAGAGCAACTCGGAATATGTTTATTAATCGTGAACCACGTTTTTATATAGCTGTGTATTGGAGTGATAGTTACTGGAGATGCGGTCCGGGTAAAGATGACTATGTATTGTGTAACTTGGCAAAAGATGGTAATTCAAATACTTCTCATGACCATTCGAGAAGTGGATATCTAGTTAATCGTTTTTGTGATCATACTGCTAGTTTTGTGAATAATCAACCGGGTAATATGGTATTTCCGACATTCCGTCTTGGAGAAATTTACTTAAACTTTATTGAAGCAGCTTTGGAATGGGAGAAAAGATCGAGAGACAGTCAGTATCGTACAACAGCTATGGAGTATTGGGCTGATCTGCGTGCTCGTTCAGGTATGGATCCAATAACGGAAGTCTATCCGGAAGCTACAATAGACCAATTGATAGAACTTTGTCGCAGAGAACGCAGGATAGAACTTGCATTTGAAAATCATCGTTTTTTTGATACTCGTACATGGATGATTGCTACAACTACGGATAATGGACCTATCTATGGTATGAATGTAGAGGCACAGGCTGTTAACACGGAAGATACTCCGGATACTTTTTGGCGTAGGACAGTAGTTCAAAACCGTGTGTTTAGAGCTAATCACTTTTTATATCCGTTCAGTCAGAGAGAACTAGACCGTAACAAACTATTGACCCAAAATTATAATTGGAGATAGAATTATAGCATTAAAACAATCTAATCAGATTTTAATTTATATGAAGACAAAAATATATATCCTTTCGTTGTTAGGCGGTTTGTTGCTGACTATGGTGGCTTGCTTGAACGATGGAAAAGACGATTATCTGGATGATTATGAATCATTCCTTTGCATTTTGAATAGTAATGAGCAGGATATTACCTTTTATAATACTGGAGAGTCTGCTGCTTACAATATAACGATTGACAAAGGTGGAAACGACCTGAATATGTTAGCTTCAGCTACATTGAAAGTATTGAATGAGTTCGATATTGAATATTACAATAATGAGAATAAGACTAATTTCAAGCCATTGCCTGCTGATTGTTATGAATTGCCTTCCGACATGACCGTCTCTTTTGGAGAAAAAGAACTGTATAAGATTAAAACGGTAACCTTTCATCCTGAGAAAATTTCTGTATTGAGTACGGGTAATTTCACTTATGTGTTGATGTTGGAGCTTACGGACGGTACTTCTACCATTAATGAAAAAAATAAGTATATCATCGTGAAGCCTACTGTTTATCAGCCTGCTTTCTCTCTTTCAGAGTCAGGATTTAAACTTCCGTTTACTATTACTGAAGGTGTGACTGAGTATATATATGAGCTTCCTGTGACTTTGAATACTGCTCTCACAGAAGATATAACCTGCGATGTAACAGTTAAAAAGGAACTATTGGATGAATATAATGCTACATCTCCCATTGAGTATTCATTAATATCAGACAAGGGCAACAACTATACTATCGGTAAACTGACCTTTAGCAAAGGTAATGTTACAGCGAATCTGACCGTGAAGATTGATATAACTAATCTAGAAGGGAACTTTGCACTTCCGTTAGAAATAACTTCTACAAAATATGCCTTTTCCGGTGAAAATACAGTTATTATCGGATTACAGAATTCAGCACCGAAGATTACGCTCACACCGGATATGATGACCTTGATAGGCACAAATTTTGCTGACGGTAATGGATTTGCCGACTGGTTGGATGGCAAATTGGCTACTCAGGCACAAGTTACTTACGGAGGAGGTGCGCCCGCCTTCCCGCATCAAGTGGATATTCATCTGAATAGTGCTATTTCCAAGTTGAGAGTAAGATATGCAACTAGAAATACTAATCAGCATCCTACTAAGTTCATCATTTATGCTAGTAATGATGGCGCAAACTGGAAAGAAATAAAAGTATTTACTGCAGAAGCAGACGGTCTCCCAGTATCGGCTACCACTTATTATGATACTTGTCCGACGATGTTGCTAGGCGATTCATATACTTATGTTCGTTTTGAGGTTCATAGTTCTACTAATCCGAGTAAATTTAATACATGGGCACTCTCGGAGTTTGAATTATATGGTAAATAACTGCTCTCTCTTAAATCTAACAAATAATTAATCTTAAGGGCTGGCAAGGGGATAATGCAGTGATGCATAAATTCTTTTTAGTCAGTCCTTTTTAAACGAAAAGAATATGAAGAATTATTTTTTATATGTATTCATATCCCTGTTTCTTTTTTCCTTGTCGTCCTGTAAAGATGATAAGGATGTGGTGGCTGTATTGGAACTAGGTTTGGAAAATGCAGATTTTTATAAAGAAGCAGGCTCTGTTGTTATTGATGTAAAATCACTTCCTGCAGATTGGACCGCTTCTGTGGATGTGGAAGGAGAACAGTGGTGTAAGACTGAACCTGTCAATTCGGGTGCAGGTGTGAAGATTAGTGTGATAAGTAACCCGAACAAAACTGTCCGTAATGCTTCGGTGGTTATCAATAATGGAAAATTGAATAAGAAGATTCTTGTACGTCAGTTAGGTACTGATACTGATATTTTAGTATCTCCTTTCGTTTTTACTTTGCCTCCGGTAGGTGGAACAGTCGCTTTTACTGTCACTACCAATCTGACGGAAGCGGAACTGGATGTCACCTATCCTTCTTGGATAAAGAAAGAGGTAGACACACGTGCTGCAACGATTGAAATACCTTATAAGTTTACCGTAGATACTCATGAGGGAAGTAGTGTACGTACGGAGAAGATAGTGATAAAGGATAAGAACTCTAATATTTCAGCAGAAGTTACAGTTATTCAGAATGGATTGGATGGATATACATTTGGTGATACTGAAGGAATTGCGGATGATGTTCAGTTGGAAGTAGTCAGAGGGGAAGCATCTACGGCACATGGTGGTGAAGGGATTGAAAAATCTTTTGATAGTGATATGAGTACTATTTATCATTCTAATTATCCTTTTGCAGAAGGGGTTACAAGCCATTATCCGGTCATGTTGACTTACTATTTCAAGGAAAATACGGAAGCACTTGATTACTTTATCTATTATCCGCGTATAAGCGGTTCGAACGGGAATTTTGGTGAAGTGGAAATTCAGGTATCGACTGAAGAACACCCGGCTTTTGAAAGTGTAACGAATGAAACCAATTTCGATTTCGGTTCCAAAGGTGCGGTAGTATCTTTTTCTTTTGATAACACAATACAGAAACCGAAGGCAGTTCGCCTGATTATTAAGTCCGGTGTGAATGGGCATGCTTCCTGTGCGGAAATGAAGTTCTTTGCTAGGAATCCGGAAGGTTTTGACCCATTGACCCTTTTTACGGATGTTACTTGTTCCAAGTTACGGTCTGATATAACAGAGGAAATGATAAAGGCCTGTACTTATCCATTTTTTAAGAACATAGCTTATTATATGCTGAAAGATAAATATCCGGCTGACTTCCGTATTGCGGATTTCAAACCTTATCAACATCCGGATATACAGGCTACTATCAATAAGACAGGCACTTATAGTCTATTGGATAATCCTACGGGTATCTTTGTGAAAGCGGGAGAAACATTGATTGTCATGGTAGGTGAAACGCACGGGCAACATTTGAGTCTAAGAGTACAGGACATGGATACCCCTAATGCTGATGGTTTCAATAACAGCATTTCTTATAGCTTACGCACAGGTATAAATAAAATTGTTTCGGAGAAGAAAGGGTTAATCTATGTGATGTATCATGTCAATGGTAATCCGGTAGACTATGACGAGGTAAAGATACACTTTGCGTCAGGAAGTGTTAACGGATACTTTGATGTAGCAAAACATACCCGTGAACAGTGGGGTACTTTACTAAACGGAGCTGTCGATGGCTATTTTGATGTTGTAGGGAATTATGCTCATCTCACTTTTCCTGTCAGCAAACTAAAAAGTACATCTAATGGGAGAGATTTAATTAACCTTTTTGATGATATTGTATATAAGGAACAGATATTCATGGGTTTGAGAAAATACAACAATAATGGTGGCATCGGTACGGATACTGACAATCGTATGTTCAGAAACCGTATGTATTTCAATGTCATGTACGGACAGGGAGATTATATGTATTCCACTTCTTATCATACGGCATATCATTTTTCAACGATGGATAATCTGTGCAGTGTAGATCAAATGAAGACTAACAACTGGGGGCCTGCCCATGAGGTAGGGCATAGTAATCAAACCCGTCCGGGACTGAAATGGTTTGGAATGACCGAAGTAACAAACAATATTTGTTCGATGTACATTCAGAAATTATATGGAATTAATTCCCGTTTGCTAACTACAACGCCAAGTAATGCTTACAGTAATTACTACGAGCATGCAATGACTTTAGCATTCGGGAATAATGATATTTTTCATGCAAAATTAGGAGATGTATTCGATAAATTAGTACCTTTTTGGCAGTTAGAGTTATATATGGAATATGTATTAGGAAAAACGGATTTTTATAAGGATGTATATGAATATATACGTGTCAATAAGGACTTGCCTACCGATGGTGAACGTCAAATAGAGTTCGCCTATAATTGTAGTAAGGCGGCAGGATTGGATTTGACGGATTTCTTTGTAAAATGGGGTTTTCTGAAATCTGGTTCATATGAATTCAACGACTCTTATGGCGATGGAAAAGTGGTAGTGACGGAAGCTCAGGTAAGTGCTCTTAAAAATAGAATTCGAAATTTAGGATATTCTGTTCCGAAACATAAGCTGGAATATATCTGTGATAGTAACTTAGAGGCTTATATAAATAATGCAGCCGTAGTTGCCGGAACAGCTACCCGTTCCGGTTCCAAACTATCAATGTATGGTTGGCGGAATGTGGCTGTTTATGAAGTTAGCGATCATGCAGGAAAAGTAATATTTGTATCACCGCAATCTTCGTTTACTGTAAACACTACGTTACCCGAAGATTATAAAGTAAATGCTATTGCAGCGAATGGTGCTAAAACACAAGTAACGTTTTAAATTCATAAATTATGAATAGAAACAGGGATTTTGTGTGGGGAACATCAAAATTTGATGTGTATTTATAGCAAGTGATAAATCTTAATTAAATAAGGCATGAGAAACTTAGAGTATGTATTTTGTACATTAGTAGGTATTTCTTCGATACCTAACACGTTATTGGCAGGACAAGCACAACCGAGAAAAAAGCCGATCAACAAGCAACAACCGAACATCATTCTGATTGTAGCCGATGACCTTGGATATGGTGACTTAAGTTGCTACGGTGCTCATCGCATCTCTACACCGGGTATGGACCGTATAGCTAATGAAGGAGTCCGCTTTACACAAGGATTCTGTACGGCAGCTACTTCCACCCCCAGCCGCTACTCTGTTATGACAGGACTTTATCCGTGGACAAGTAAGGACGCAAAAATTCTTCCGGGCAATGCAGCATTGATTATTGATACGGAAAAGATAACCTTGCCTAAATTGATGAAACAGGCAGGCTATGCTACTGGATCCATAGGAAAATGGCATATCGGACTGGGAGACGGTAATGTAGACTGGAATAAGGATGTTCATCCTGGTGCGGCCGAAATAGGGTATGATTATTCATTTATTCAGGCAGCTACGAATGACCGTGTTCCATGTGTCTTTCTCGAAAATGGACGTGTAGTGGGATTAGACCCTAACGATCCGTTGTATGTGGATTACCGTAAGAACTTTCCCGGTGAACCGACAGGAAAGAATAATCCCGAATTGCTTCGTATGCATCCGAGTGTAGGTCATGCCGGTTCGATAGTAAACGGGGTTCCTCGTATCGGATTCCAGAAAGGTGGTAAAGCGGCACAATGGAAAGATGAAGAAATGGCGGAATTATTTCTAGATAAAGCCAAACAGTTCGTCAACGACCATAAAAATGCTCCTTTCTTTCTCTATTACGGATTACATCAGCCACACGTTCCTCGTGTTCCAAATGAACGCTTCGCAGGAAAGTCGCCTATGGGACCGCGTGGGGATGCTATTCTGGAAGCAGACTGGTGTGTATCTGAATTTCTGAAAGAACTGGACCAGTTGGGATTGGCGGAGAATACGATTGTAGTGTTAACTAGTGATAATGGACCAGTGCTGGATGACGGATATAAGGATGATGCAGTGGAATTGATAGGCGATCATAAGATAGCAGGTCCGCTTCGCGGAGGAAAAACAAGTATGTTTGACGGTGGTACACGTATCCCTTTCATGCTTCGTTGGCCGGCAGTAGTGAAGCCGCAGGTTTCTGATGTCTTTGTATGCCAAATGGACTTGCTGGCTTCCTTTGCATCTTTGCTTGGACAAACTTATCCTGAAAAATTGGATAGTGAGAATACGTTGGATGCTTTCCTCGGAAAGAGTAAAAAAGGACGTGAAGAACTTGTTATCGAAGGCATGTTCAATTATGCATATCGTCAGGGTGACTGGGCGTTGATTCCTCCTTATTTTAATCCTTATAGCAAAGAAGACGGTGAGTTTATCGGCTTGGGATATGGATATAAACTTTATAACTTGAAGAAGGACATAAGTCAACAGGAAAACTTGGCAGATAAATATCCGAAGAAGTTGGGTGAGATGATTAATCGTTTCGAATATTTGAAGTCAACTACAAATAAAGTGACACGTTACTAACTTATAATATTTTTTCCAAAAACGAGACCGTCTCAAAATGATTTTGGGATGGTCTCACTTGTGTCTGCAAAAAATGGGCAAGCCCAAACTTCGCTCAGCCAAGACTTGCCCGTGTCCCTAATTTTTTGTATCTTAGGGAATCAAGTACAATAGCCCAAAGATAATGTTTAAAAGTTACACCTCCAACGATAATCAGCTTTTACCTCCATGTTTAGGCGATTTTATCCCCTAGAACGATCCGTTCTTGTCTGCCAACTTTTATTATAATGAAGAAACCGACGGCATGTACTGTCCGATGGGACAGAGAATGGAAAGACTTTCCGATGCAAAGCGGGTAACAGACAACGGTTTTGTACAGACCATATCAAGATACAGGGCATGTAACTGTAACGCCTGCCCGTTAAGATGCCGGTGTCACAGAAGCCGGTCAGAAAGGATAGTACAGGTGAATCACCGCCTG